>CAYVUJ010000099.1:0-5738 GCA_964454825.1 uncultured Lachnospiraceae bacterium
TCTCAGGCGTTGACAGAGACAGATGCGACGCCGCCTCGTCGATGAGGTCGATCGCCTTATCCGGCAGATACCGCTCGGTTATATACCTCTCGCTGAAGCGCACGGCGTAGTCGAGCGTCTTTTCGGGAATCTTTATCCCGTGATATTCCTCATAATAATGCTTGATCCCGCGCAGAATGGCGACAGTGTCGTCGAGGCTCGGCTCCTCCACGGTGACCGGCTGGAAGCGCCGCTCGAGCGCGCTGTCCTTCTCTATATACTTGCGGTATTCCTTCAATGTCGTGGCGCCGATGACCTGTATCTCGCCTCTTGAAAGCGCGGGCTTGAGCATGTTTGCCGCGTTCATCGAGCCCTCGCTGTCTCCCGCGCCGACGATGTTATGGACCTCGTCGATCACAAGGATGATGTTCCCCGCCGACTGGACCTCCTTCAAAAGGCCGAGCACGCGGGACTCAAACTGTCCGCGGAACTGCGTTCCGGCAAGAAGCGCCGTGAGATCGAGCAGATATATCTCGCACTTCTGGAGCTTATAAGGCACATTGCCGTCCGCAATGCGCTGTGCGAGCGCCTCGGCGATAGCGGTCTTGCCGACGCCGGGCTCACCGATCAGGCACGGGTTGTTCTTCTGACGACGGCAGAGTATCTGGATCACGCGGTCGAGATCGCGGTCACGTCCGACTATACGGTCGAGCTTGCCCTGCACAGCGCGTTCGGTGAGATTCGTGCAGTAATTATTGAGGAACTTGCGGTCCTTCTCCTTCGGATCCTTCGTCTTTTTACCGCCCTTTTCGGACTTCTGACCGCCGCCCGTGATGCCTCCGAACAGCGCACGCAGATTCATTGCGTTCGTGCGTCCGTCGGTGTTTTCCGCATCCGGCGACGTCTCGGACACCTCTTCCAGAGCGTCTGACTGCTCCTCGATGGACTGCATAAATTGCTCCATGTCGGCGCTCATTCTTTCAATGTCCTCATCGGACAGACCCATTTTGTTCACCATATCCTCCACCGGCTTGAGCTTTGCATCTCTGGCACACTGTATGCAGAGCCCGATCTGCTTAGAAGTCGCCGCGTCGGTTATGAACACGACCGCAGGTCTTTTGCGGCATTTTTCACACAAGGTCATTTACTCCCCGCCTCTCTCCCGCCGTTTGCGGGGCCTTTGGCATCCGTCTCTCCGGCCTTCAGATACGCCCTGTAATAAAACAGAAGCGCACAAGCCGCCACAAGCGCGGTCACCACACATATTACGTTAACTCCAAAATTTCCGATGCGCTCTCCCGCCGTTATGATCGCGACGATCGCCGCGTAAAAGAGCACCACGGCAAACTTGCCGAAAAACCGGCTCATGCCGATCTCGCGGTTTCGCTTAAAGAAAAGGATCGCGCCCAGCCCCATGGAAAGCTCCTTCACCATGAAAAAGACACATATCCAAAAAGGGACATACTCCGTGATCGCAAGACACAGAAGTGCCGTACACTGCATCAGCTTGTCCGCCACGGGATCGAGTATCTTCCCCGCCTGTGTGACCCAGCCGAAGTGACGCGCCAGGCGGCCGTCAATGACATCCGTTGCACCGGAAAGAAGAAACACGCAAAGTGCAACGAGGGGCTTATCAGGATACATAAAAAACACAGCGGCAAAGACAAAAACAAGTATGATCCTTATGACTGATAATATATTCGGAATGTATTTCAGCTTCATTATTGAATCCTCACGAAATTATGTTCTGAACTACGCTGATAAGACCCGGATGTGAGAATAATTTTACAAGCAATGTGCTCTCTATGACCTGTGCGCCGAAGCGATCCTGCGATATCGCTCCGAGAGAGGTGACAAGGACTGACACCACGGAGGAATACGCAAACATCACAAGCACGGCGGAGCACACTCCGAGAGCAAAGCCCAGGACAGTGTTCGCAGTTCTGAGCACCGGAAGCTTGAACGCGCAGTTTATGACCGCTGTGATTATCCCAAGGACAATGCACGCAGCGGCGAATATCAGAATAAACGACAGTGCCGTGGATATCATAGATGCCACCGGATCAGCGACAGCGCGGGACACGTTCTCAAGCGCCGTCTCGCCGCTTGCCTGCGCCGAGCTTACGGTCTCGGTCAGTGTCTCGGGCGTGACGTTATATCTTGCAAGAAGGCTTGAAACGCCGTCCGGAATATTCTCGGTCAGCCGGGAGAAATCGTATTCACCATTGATAAGGACATACTGTCTGAGGGTCGTTTGGATATTGCTCACAAGCGGCCCGAGGATGTATTTCGTTTTCAGGAAATCTGCCAGCGCCGGAGTGAAGGTGTACGCTACGATAAGCGCCACGATCTTCGACACAAACCCCATAAGAGAGCGTACAAATCCGCGTTTTGTCGCAAGAATAATGATCGCAAGGCATATCACTATCAGCACTACATCGAGAAGAAAGCTCATTTGGCACCTCCGTCTTTTTCAGTTCCGTTTGCTTCGCCGCTGTCGGCGAATACACATCTTGCTCCGCGCGCCGACACCGTCAGCGCAAGTGAGCTCACAGCCTCTATTCGTTGTGTATCAAGCTCCAGAGGACAGCTTTGGCACGAGCCGTCCGCCCTCGAAAAGCGATACGCGCCATCCGCCCCAAGCGCGAACACATAATCGTCATTATGGGACACATCGGACAGCTTTTGACCGGTCTCAATATTATATATTATATTCCCTTGATTGTCAAATAATATTATCTCAGAGACAAATCCGTTCACATTGCCGGAATAGGCGGCGCACAGGCTCGATTCCGATACATCCGCACAGCAGAGCCGTCCGTCCTTCTGCGCGTAGGTCTGTACCTCATTTCCGTCATCACCGAAGAATATTATCCCAGTATCGCAGATGAGCGCGAAAGAGCCGTCCCTGAAAAAGCTCACACTTACCGGAAGATATCCCGTATAGTCCCTGACAAGCCTCGGATCCGTCTCGCCGAAGTCATAAAACTCCACGGAGCATGAAACATCCGCACCGACATTGCCGAGCGTAACGATCACAGTGTGCTTGCCGTCCGGCGATATCGCCGCGTCGGCTACAAAACGGCTTTTATAATAGTTCACCTTATTTTTGAAGGACGAATCGTAAAGCGCCACGGTATACTTCGCATCGCGTGCCCGCTTTACAAGGAGAAACGCCCCCTTATCGGACACCGACGCATTCTCGATGACCGCATCCGCCGACGTATCAAGAACCCTGGTGAGATTTGTGAAAATGCTGTAGTGCGTACCTCCGAGATCATAGCAAAGCAGGTATTTATCGGATGACACCGCCGCAGGATTTTCCATCTCAGACCTGTAATCGAAGGTTTTCTCACCGGTACTGTTATAAAGTGTTACATTCGATGAGCCGACCACGGCAAGCTCACCCTTAAAAACAAGTGAGTCAAGGGACGACTGCTCCTCAAACGAGATATCGGTGAATTTGACAGAGTTATCGTCTCTGTCCGAGGAGAAGTCCCGCATGAGGTACTTGAGGTTGTCGTAGGTGATATTGGACTGATATATCGAGAGCATGACCGCAAGAAAAACCGGAAGTGCCACGATCATCGCCCACTTTGCGATCCCCATTCTGCGCGACAGGGCGTTGTAATACCCCCCCGTCTTCGCATCCGGCGCGTCCGGCGTTTGCCGGCGGCGCTTATGCCGTCTGAGCTCCACGGTCCGTTCTCCTTTCTTTTTTATAACATTGTGTATCCTCAGCTATATATCCTGAGCCGTTCTGCTTTTATCGGACTCAGTCGTTCTGCCAGCCGATCTGCACCGGATATTCCACCGACGCCATGTAAAGCCCGCAGGGGGCGGCTGTCCTTCCGAGAAGAGCGCGATCTCCGCCTTCAAGCGCCGCGCCGACATCGTCCGGTGACACCTTTGCGTCGGCACAGTCAAGCAGAGTGCCAACCATGATCCGCACCATGTTGTAGAGAAATCCGTCGGCACTGACAGTGAAGCGCGCCTCGTCGCCGCAGACATCAAAGCGAGCCGAATACACCGTACGCACGGTGCTCTTCACCGACGAACCGGACGCCATGAACGCCCGGAAATCATGTCTTCCGACATATTTTGCGGCACATTCTCCGATCACGCCGAGCTCGCTCTGCGAAAATGCACGCATGCGCCACAGAGCTCTGCCCTCGCGAAAAGGATCCCTCGCGCCTGTGTATATGCGGTAGACATACTCTTTTTTCACAGCATCATAGCGGGGATGAAAGCCCTCGTCAACAAACGCCGCGCCGAGTATCGCCACATCCGGCGGGAGGTGCCGTCCAATGGCACGCGATATCCTCCCGGCGGGAATCGGGAAGGCGGCGTCAAAGCCGCTTTTTGCGTGAGGTGTGACAGCGCACACAAAACCAAGTGCATGCACACCGGCGTCGGTACGGCTGCATCCGGTAACGTCACATTCGCATCCGAACGCCGCACTCGCTGCCTCGCATAGAGTCTGCTGCACGGTACGGCATCCGGGCTGTACCTGAAAGCCGCAGAAATTTGTCCCGACCTACGAGACCTTCAGCAGTATCTTCATAACGACAGCGAATATCCCGGCGCATAGCGGTTGATGAGGATCACCGCCGCAAGAAGTGCCGCGCTCACAAGCAATGCGAAAGCGTCACGCGGCGTGCAGTGAAGCACGTTCATTTTCGTCCTTCCCTCTCCGCCTGTGTAGCATCTGCACTCCATTGCATCGGCAAGCTCCGTCGCACGGCGGATCGACGAGACAAAAAGCGGGATGAGTATCGGTATCATCGCACGCGCTCTTTTCAATATATTTCCCTCCGAGAAGGAAGCGCCGCGCGCTGTCTGTGCATTCATGATCTTCTGCGTCTCCTCCACAAGCGTGGGGATAAAGCGCAGTGCGATCGTCATCATCATCGAAAAATCGTGTACCGGGATATGAAGCTTTGCAAGGGGTGAAAGCACACGTTCAAGCCCGTCGGTCAGTCCCAGCGGAGTCGTGGTATAGGTGAGCAGCACTCCCGTAAGGGCGATCAGTATCACGATGCGGAGAAATATCAGAAGGGCGTTTGCAACACCCTCGAGATAGATATGCACAAAGCCGAATTCCAAAAGAAGCGTCTCGCCCTTGAGCCAGAAGATGTTGATAAACGCGGTAAAGATCAGGATAAAAACAAGCGATCTCATCCCCCGCAGAACGGTCCGGAACGGAATACCGCTGACGCCGATCAACGTAAGCGTAACAACAAAGAGAAAGGCAAAGGAAAAAACATTTTTCGCAATGAAGATCGCCGCAATGGAGATCACCGTTATAAGGAGCTTGAATCTCGGGTCAAGTCTGTGGAGAACGGAGTTCCCCTCATAATATTGCCCGAATGCAACGTCAAGATTCATGTGCGCCCGCCTTTCCCGCGCGCTCCATAAGAGCGTTGAACGCGTATTTTACGGTATACACATCCCGTCCGATGTCGATTCCGTGTCCGGCAAGCGCCGAGGCGACATGGTTGATCTCCGGAACATCGAGGCCGAGCGAAATAAGCTCGTCACTGCGGCTGAACACCTCGGCGCATGTCCCCGAAAATGCGTGCCTGCCCTGTGACATAACGGTAACCAGGTCGCAGTATATCGCCATATCCTCCATGGAGTGACTGACGATTATGACCGTGGTGCCGGAAGAGCGGGAAAAGTCTCGGATCCTTCCAAGGATCTCGCGCCGTCCGCCGGGATCAAGTCCCGCCGCCGGCTCGTCGAGAACGATTAGCTTA
>CAYVUJ010000100.1:0-5708 GCA_964454825.1 uncultured Lachnospiraceae bacterium
AATTCAGGTTGAGCGCTCAGCTGCTCGTTTTGACTTCAGGGATGGCAGTCAGGATGCTCAAAATAAGACTGGGATCCCCTTCACATACCATGTTGTGTATTTAGGAGAGAATGATGAGTCTGTTGATAATGTTCCTATTGTTGATATAGAGCTTGTTAAGATGTCGATGGTCAATATCAGTAAGAATTTTTATTTCTTGCCTCATATTGTTGAGCCAATGGCTGGCGATCCATATGTTGCGACAGAGTTGAAAACTCCTACTTATGATGAAACTGCTTTGATCAACGGCGTTTGTAAGCCTGAGATGCCTTGGTCATTCAATCTTCAGGGTGGTGTAGAGCAACCCTATGGCAACTATGTCTTAGACTCCGATTATTGGTGGAAGAATGCCATTTATGAAAAGACAAAAGACAAGGATGATGAGGCAATTGAAAAAATGACATTTGAGTACGAGACCAACCTTATGTATCCTTTCTTCAATAACAATGGCGTGATCGATAACGCAGATATGAGCAATGACCGTTGGTATACATCTATCTGTAAGGATGTCGTTGAAAATGGAGCTAAGGATGATAAAAATACTTGGAATGCGGAAGGGAATTATAATACCTACCACATCTGGCGATATGCCTCGGAGAATACTGCGCCTTCTGTCGACGCGCAGATAGAAGACTATTCTACCGGTGTTGTATTTAAGGGCAAAATGGTTGCGGCTAAGGACGCTGATAAAAATAGTGATCCAGATGTTGTCGCAATGGTAAATACAATAAATAATAAAGATAATATTCTTAAAGGAACTGATGCTGACCCGATTCTTTATCAGATTCAAGGTGATTTGTTTATGGGTTGGGATAAGGTTAGAAAAGAAGCTCTTAAGATGGCCAATCCGCAGTTTAAGTGGGTTCCTGACAATACCACTGGTGCGGGACATTGGGAGTTAAGCTCAATAAACCGAAATAACTCCTTATTTGAACTTGTATTTGGTAAAGACGGTCATTGTGGAGTAATAGAGTTTGAGTACAACGATCTTGCCACTGGAGGTAAAGAAAAGGGAACTTATGACGATGGCGCCATTTCTGATGACTGTGCAGAAGCTTATTGGGAAAAATGGCAGGCAGATATGAAGGCTGGCAAAGATTATGCAGAATCACTTGACGCCTTCAAGAAAATTATCGTTGCCGCTAAGGTTGCGATTTATCAGAGCAGCTATGATGCAAAATCTGGCTTTGGTTACTATTGCTACTATCCTTATTGGAACCGACATAACAGTAACAGGCGTCCCGGCCAGATGGGCCCTATGGAATTTGCGGTAGTTCGTAACAACGTGTACAAACTTGCTGTTACAAAGATCAGCCGCCTCGGTCATCCTCGTATCGCTGAAAATGACCCTGACAAACCCAAACCCGGCACACCTGACGAAAGTGAAAATGTATATATGACAGTTGAAGCAGAAGTGCTTCCTTGGGTAGTCCGTATAAACAATATCGAATTCTAATAATCAGAAATGAATATCTTCAGACGAAATAAATTCTCAGCTATTATCTGCAAGGCTTTTGTAGCCTTGCAGATAATTACCCTCGCTGCATGCGATTCGCTCATTTATGATGATCTTGATCCTTGCGATGAAGGTCTGCGACTGCGTTTCGTCTACGACTGGAACATGGAGTTTGCCAACGCATTCCCCTCGCAGGTCGGCTGCCTGACACTCCTTGTTTATGACAAAGACGGAAATTACATCGAAACTCGCACAGTCACCGACGAGTCGCAACTCTCTGATGAAAACTGGCGCATGACGTTAGATCTCACGCCCGGCGATTACAAGTTGCTCGCTTATGGAGGCTTGGCTTGTGACGATGCTTCTTTCGCCTTTAAAGCTCAACCGGCTTCGACCCTTCCGCTCGAAAGCGTTGAGGTCGAGCTCAAACCCGACCAAGTCGGAAAAAATCTGCATCCTCTGTTCTATGGCTATCTTGCCGTGACCGTGCCCGAAAACTCGACAGATTACACTGATGCGACCGTAAAGATGATGAAAGACACCAACAATGTCAGAATCGTCCTTCAGAACGTCAACGGCAAAACGGTTAATAATGAAGATTTCAATTTCTTAGTTACAGATGACAATACATGTCTTAACTGGGATAACGACATTATCCCAACTGCGAGCACGAATTACACCCCCTGGACCCTCGGTCAAGCTGTTGCAGGAACAGACGTGGTGACAGGCGAAAATGTAGAAGTAGCTTATGCAGAATTCAGTACATCAAGATTTGTAACGTCGTCCTCAGCGCGTCTTGAAATCACACGAGCCACCGATGGGCAAAAAGTCCTCTCAATTCCGTTGGTCAATTATCTGTTGCTGCTGAAGAGCCAGCAATATGACTGGATGAACGCTCAGGAGTTCCTTGATCGCGAGAGCCGTTGGAATATGATCTTCTTTCTTGACGGCAATAACTACTGGATTAATACCCAAATAGAAATAAACGGTTGGGTTGTTAGAATTAATGATTTTGATGCATAATGAATAAAACGATAGGACATATCACATCATTTCTTTTAGCCTGTGTGACTCTGTGGTCATGTAGCGACCAGTCGGCGTGGTCTGATTTAGAGGAACACAAGACTAAAGACAAGGTGAATCTATCGTTTAGAGTACAAGTAGCAGAATCAGTAGATAACGCTTCTTCAAGGAGCTCCTTAACAGAACCAAGCGATACCACCTATTTCGAGCCGGCAACTGATCGTCTGGAAAAGATTAAGACTCTGCGCGTCATTATTCTGGACGCAGACTATGTCGTTGAACATAATCGTTTAGTAGAACTTACAGAGGCCGGTACAGTAGTCAATGATAATCTTGATTTTGAAGTTGTCGCTGATGAAGAAAAGTCAATTTATCTTATTGCCAACGAAAAGACGACTGGAATAAATTTTGATCCTGTGAAATCACAAACCTTTATGGTGGGGCGATTATGCCCGAGCAGCGTATTCGAAAATTTGAAGCTTGTGGCTCCAGATGAAGGTGTAATCCTTATTAACAATGAGGGTAAAGCGGTAGATGATCAAAAGTTTATACCGATGAGTGAGTCATATAGATTTACTGTGCCACCCATTTCGGAGTGTAAGCAAGAAGCAGATGGCCGCTGGACGGTATCGGCTGGATCTCTTTTCATTACGAGGGCTGCAGTTAAATGTACTTTCAATGTAAAAGCATTGTATGGCGAAGGCCTCTACCTCCAAAAAATAGCATTTAATAGGTTAGCGAATCAAGAGTATCTCTTTCCTTGCAATACTATCTATTATCCTCCCAAACCTGTACCGGGGCCTGGAATTACCAGCCCAGGAATAGTTGATGGTTTCGGTAATAAAGGCTACTTCATAACTTCATATTCTATCCCACCTGCAACGATACATAAATCATTCGACACGTGGTTTACTCAAAATGGAGAAAGCAAAGGTCTGCCGTTATCGGCTGAAGAAACAAAGATTGCCCCGGCATTTTATTTTTGTGAAAGTCATTACGATGCGCCATACTCTGTTAGTATAACTTTGGCTGATGAGGAAAGTGACGAATCGCAGATATTTGATGCTGTTGAGTTGCCTAATCTGCCGATATTGCCGCGCAACACTCACGTTGTGGTTAATATAACCCTGGCTCACTCGGAGGTGACGGCTGAGGTGCAGATCGTGCCTTACACGGGAGTTTGGCTCAATCCCGATTTCGGGATCGACCGCCCCGAGACGCCTGCCCCGCAGCCCGAACCAGCTGAATAATTATTCCTCTCTCTAATCAATCCTAATCTGAATGAAAAAATATCTGATCAATATATTTGCTGTCGTATGTCTGGCCTGCGGTCTGGCAGCGTGTGAAGATGAGCGTATCTTCGACCCAAGCTATATCGGCGAGGGCGAGGCAGACTTGACAGCCGAAATTACCTATAATTCATTAACTTCAGCACTCAGCCGATCGGGCGTCACAGGCGGCACGGCTGGCAACGCCATTTCGACGATTGAGTCGCTGAGCGTAGTGCTTTATGATGAGAAGGGTGAATATAAGACGTTTTTCTTCAGCGAGGAAGACTTGAAAGATAAGCTCTCGATGTCGGATGAAAATCCGAAGGACCGCCCCGGTGATTATAATGGCGAAGGTCAGCACCGCGCTGAAGAAAAAACTCAGAAGGCGACGGTGTCGCTCGGCAAAGTGCCCTACGGCAAATATCGGATGTATGCCATTGCTAATGTCGACTCTGTAAGGTTGAAAGATGTGGTTGCCGACCCCGAGAAGCTTAAAATGCTGGATCTGACCTGGGATCCTGAGAATATCGGCGCAAACAACCAGATGTTTGGTTACTTTTCTTCGGATAACTCTTCGGAGGGATTTGATGCGCTGCCGATGATTATCAACCGTCCGACGATGACGGTGAAAGCGTGGATCAAGCGCGCAGTGTCGAAGGTAACGGTTGCGTTTGACGGCAGCGGCCTCAACCCCGGTGTAGAGATATTTATCAAATCTGTGGCGATCAAAGACATACCTGCTCACTGCTACTTAGGCGCCAACTACCCCTCCACCCCCGACGAGGAGATAGAGTTCGCAAAAGCCGGGCAGGTGATGACATATGGGGAAGGAAAAGATGAAGGAATTTACGTCGCGAATACACCAGGCCATCGAATTTTAGGCTACGAAGGTTTTGCAGATGCAGACAACAATGATCCATCGCTCACACAAGCAGAAGTAAGTTCAATGTTAAAAACCTTACACTCTGAAACTACACCTGGCTTCTATTTCTTTGAAAATCTTCAAGGGAAAGGAGTCAAAAATTCGCCATCAGATAAAAGGCAGCAAGTAAACGATGAACATAGACAAATGGGTCAAGTCTCTTATCCAAATGGTTCGGATCCAAACGATATTGCGTGGAAAGATGCAAAAAAATATGGTAGCTATATAATTGTCAGAGCCTATTATAAATCAGATAACGAAAAGGAGGGTCAGGGAGACATCATTTATCGTTTTATGTTAGGAAAGGACACCTATCTTGATTACGATGCAGAACGCAATCATCATTATAAATTGACACTTAAATTCAATAAGTGGGCAAACGACGTAGATTGGCATATTGATTATAGAAAAGACGGCGAAAAGCTACGAGTTCCTAATCCATACTATATTTCATATCTGTATGGGCAGTCTGGCATGATGCCAATTGAGTTTGATGCAGATGAATCAGTTTCAATTGAAGAGATCTCTATTGACATAGTCTCGAATAACTGGGCTCCCGCAGGTGAAAAGGCTGAAAAATATGCCTCTCCCTTGATTCCGCAGCAGATTCCCTCAGATCAAAACTATGAAACTTACTGGTCGTATCTAAAATATATGGATGACCCGAGAAATAGACCTTATAACGGATTCCTTTCGGTGCGTAAACCTCATAACTTAATTAAGGTTGATAATCCAAATACAACAGAAACGGGTACAAATTTTCCGCTTGCCGAAAATTCAAACGAAAAGTTGTATGATGAATATGAAATTGGGCATAGAGTATATACGGCTGATGAGCTGGGTATAAGTAGTTTTAAGGTATATGAGGCCGAGACAGAGGATAAAGCGCATGTAGCGTGGGAAGATGGTACATACTATGTAAAGCTCCCGATATGGACTCGCCCAAGAATGCTTATAAAAGAGACTGGTTATACTGGGAACAATCCTTATACATCTT
>CAYVUJ010000101.1:0-5683 GCA_964454825.1 uncultured Lachnospiraceae bacterium
AGAAAATTTAAAATGGCAGTTAAAATCAGACTTAGAAGAATGGGTGCAAAGAAGGCTCCCTTCTATCGTGTTGTAGTTGCTGATTCCCGCTCCCCCCGCGACGGACGTTTTATCGAGGAGGTAGGCTACTACGATCCCACCAAGGATCCCGCTGTGATCAAGCTGGATGCTGAAAAGGTCCAGAAGTGGATCGCCAATGGCGCACAGCCCACCGAGACCGTACGTTCGATCATCAACAAGAGCGGCATCGAGACCAAATAAACAGGGGCACATAGATGATAGATGTTAACACTCTGCTTTGCGATATTGTAAAGGCAATTGTTGACAATCCGGATGAGGTCGTTGTGACTGAAAGAATGGAGGGAGACACCACCGTTCTTTCACTTAAGGTTGCTGAAGGTGATGTTGGAATGGTGATAGGTAAGCACGGCAACATTGCCCGTTCCATTCGAACGGTTGTCAAGGCGGCGACAAAGGCTGAGAACCGAAGTGTCTCCGTTGAGATAGAATAAACGAAATAAATAAAAACGCCGGGATATGTTCCCGGCATTTTTATTGGTCATTTTTTATGATACTTTCATCAATTTCGAGCGAATATCTTTCCTTCATCATGTCAAGAAGAATCATCACCGTAAAGAAGGCCCATACAATGCTGACAAGAGCCAAAAGGACAGAGATAAAATCGATCTGCAAGACAAGATACGGCTCCAAGGCTGTCAAGACAAACAGCGGGACTGACAGTCCCCAGAGTATCTTAAATCTTCTTCTGAGTGAAATATGACGCTCCTTTTCGTATATATCCACCGCTTTGGAATTCAGTGTATTTGTAAAATCGCCATCCCATTTTCGAAAGATCGGACAAAATACGATCATCAAGGCGACAAGAAGAAACAACCGATCGAGAATATTAAACGGAGCGAAATCGAAATATATTTTCTCCGCTCTGGGAAGCCACAGAGCAGACTCCACCTTGTAAGTGGAATCAATGAAAAAATTGTATCTTCCCGAAAGCTCAATGATCGATGTTACTGCACAAATTACTGCCGGAAGCGGGGCGAAACAGGCAACCCTGTTATATTTCCCGTGGAGCAGTGCGGTTATTACCAGGAAAAAGGCGGGTATAGCGCCGAGCAGATAATTGACGCCGTCTATCAGTACGAACACTGATGTGCAGACGGAGAGGATCAAAAAGACAAACTCCCGTCGGATCGCGAGCTTATCTGCAAACTCCGGTGATTTCTCGAGGCGCTCGCAGATTCCCGTAAGATCGCGCCAGGCACTGTCCTTCGAAAGTCGTATAGCATACGGAAGAAATGAACTTATCCAAATAATGCTTCCGATGAGTCCGACGGCAAAAGCCGCGATGGCAAAAAGATTATTAAAATCCGAAAAACGAATCACATAGGTATCGGTGACCTCGCCTGAATGCTCAAAGAGCTGAAGATCGGAGAGTGTCGGGAGGATACTTGCGACGCTCCTGAATATCAGAAAGGCAATCGTGGCCCGTTTGACTTTAGGACCGAGCTCGTCGTTCCTCCTTTCGCCACGCTCGCTCATGTTCGTAGTCTCATTTGAGGTTTTGCTGCTTGTGTAATGCGAAAAAACAGAAGGGATATCGTATCTCGTGCCTGTATAGAAAAGCCCCTCAAACAACTTGTTTATTGTCGGCAGAAGGAAAATTAACTCTATGAGTGCAAAGGAAAAGGACAAAAGAAGCGGCAGAGAGGCAATGTTCTTGAAAATGAGTGGCGTGCAAAGCAATTTCACAATGCTTATGGCCATCATTTTTGACGCACCCTTTATGGCATCGTTCCAGTAAGGAACGAGAATGTGGGCGCTTCTCAACGCGCGAATAATGAGAAGATATCCGATAAAATCCGGAAGAAAATCAATAATCCCAATGTTTGGATTGGCGAGAATGAGCAATCCACATATCAGACATCCGATTTTCATTTTAGCTCTTCCCTTCTGTGTTTGATCATTTTTTTCCTTTTCTGTCAGCTTTATCCGCCTTGGTGCGGCCTTTATGGGAGAATATCTGCGCCTCCTTTTCGTTCAACATGTTGTTGAGCTTTTTAAAGGAGCTTGGGGCGAGGTCCGGTGCGTCCTCGTCCTCGACACCGATGCGCTTCAGGCAGGAACCGATAAGAACAAGGTTCATAATGAGCCACACGATCTCAAAGAGTTGGATGAAAAGATAGAGATATGATGTGAATTCAGGCGCAGTTGCCTCAAGCCGGTTCTTTGAGAGCAGTGTCAGCGTGTAAAGCGTGAAGTAAAGTATCATCACGATGAAATTGCGGCGGGCCTTCATGGCGATCTTTGACAGTCCCAGATCGCTTGTGATCGCGATCATAGCCGCGAACATGGTAAAGTGCAGTGCAATGATGCTCCCGGCTATAAGCGCGCTTATGACATGCAATATCCCATCAGAGACGCTAGACGAGACGAATGTGGCAACCGCCCTTGAAATCGCCAGCGCCGAATATACCGCGGCACAGATCGTGGGATATTTGAATTTTCTGTTAAACTGGGAAAGCTTTGAAAAGGCATACGCCATCAAAAGCCCCCCGAGTACATCAGAAAAGAAATAGGAGGAGGAAAGCGTGAAGGCAAATGCGAGAACATAACCTAAAAACAATATCCCGAAACCCATCTTTTCCTCCTATCTATTTCTCTGAATGATATTATTCCTGCTCTGAGTTCTGTCCTGCGGCGCCGCAGCAGTTTTTGTACTTCTTGCCGGACCCGCAAGGACACGGATCGTTGCGGCCGACCTTCTTCTCCGCTCTGATAGGCGTGCTCCTTACGGGAGCCGGAGCTTGTGCGGGACGGGCGACCGGACCTGCAGACGGCGCGGGAGCACCGCCGGCAAAGCCGGAGCTTACAGGCTTTGCGACCTCGACACGCTTGATCTGACTCGATGCGGGCATCACGGACAGGATCATACGCGCGGTGTCGTCACGGATCATGGTGACCATCTCATCAAAGAGGTCAGCACCCTGGATACGGTACTCTGCAATCGGCTTGCGCTGAGCGTATGCCTGCAGTCCGACGGATTCCATCAGGCTGTCCATCGCCTCGAGGTGATCCATCCACTTTGTGTCGACATTGCGAAGCAGCACTGCGCGCTCGACCTCACGCATCTGCTCGGGTCCGAAGAGGGTCTGCTCCTTGAGCTCGTACAGCTTGAACGCGCGTTCGGAGAGCGTTTCCTTGATCTTTTCAGGCGTGATATCCTCTTCTTTGAAGTCATCCTCGGTACATATAAGCCCCAAGTACTTCTGACGGATGCTTTCGATATCCCACTGTGATTTGTCCTCACCGGACACACATGAGTCAACGCTGTCGCTGATTGTGGAGGAGATCATCTGCTTGATCTTTTCGCTGATATCCTCTCCGTCGAGAACCTCCTTGCGCTGTGAGTAGATCAGAGTGCGCTGCTGATTCATCACGTCGTCATACTCGAGGACCTGCTTACGTCTGTTGAAGTTGTCACCCTCGAGACGCTTCTGGGCGTTCTCAATGGTGTTGGAAAGAATCTTTGCGTCGATCGGGTCATCCTCGCCGAGTCCAAGGCGCTCAACTACGTTGAGGACCCTCTCCGAACCGAACAGACGCATAAGATCGTCCTCGAACGAAAGGAAGAAGCGCGATTCACCGGGGTCACCCTGACGTCCGCTTCGTCCGCGTAGCTGGTTGTCGATACGACGGCTCTCGTGTCGCTCCGTACCGATGACAAAGAGTCCTCCGGCCTCACATACCTTCTTTGCCTCCGGCTTGATCTCATCCTGATATTTTTTGTAGAGCTCCTTGTAGACCGCGCGCGCGTCGAGGACCTCGTCGGGCACGTCCTGGAGCGAGCCGACAGCCTTTCCGATGATGTCCTCATCATAGCCGTCCTTGCGCATCTGTGCCTTGGCGAGATACTCCGCATTGCCTCCGAGAAGGATGTCCGTTCCGCGTCCCGCCATGTTGGTGGAGATCGTCACCGCGCCGAGCTTGCCGGCCTGGGCAATGATCTCTGCCTCACGTTCGTGGTGCTTTGCATTGAGCACCGTGTGCTTGATTCCGGTCATGCTGAGCTTGCGTGAAAGCTCCTCGGATTTCTCAATGGATACCGTACCGACGAGTACAGGCTGTCCCTTTTCGTGACATTTTTTGATCTGATTTATGATGGCGCGGTTTTTGCCCTCCTTGGTGGTATATACCACATCGGAATGATCCTCACGGATCATGGGCATGTTCGTCGGCACCTCCACAACATCGAGATTGTAGATCTCACGGAACTCCTCTTCCTCGGTGAGAGCGGTACCGGTCATGCCGGAAAGCTTTGTGTACATTCTGAAGTAATTCTGGAATGTGATCGTAGCTATCGTACGGTTTTCTTTCTGGATCTGAACGTTTTCCTTTGCCTCAATCGCCTGATGCAGTCCGTCAGAATAACGTCTGCCGGGCATGATGCGTCCGGTGAAGGAATCGACGATGAGAACCTCGTTATCCTTGACGACATAGTCAATGTCACGCTTCATAATGCCGTGAGCACGGATCGCCTGATAGATGTGGTGGGAAATATCGGCATTTGAGGGATCGGAGAGGTTTGTGATGCCAAAAAACTTCTCAGCCTTTTCAATACCGGAGGCTGTCAGCGTGGTGCTGCGTGCCTTTTCATCGACGATATAGTCTGCATCGATGTCGTCGTTAAGCTCCTTGTTGTCAAGCTCCTTGATGACGAACACCTTGTAGGTGCGTGCGAGACGCTCAGCCTGATCATAGAGCTCATCGGTCTTCTCTCCCTGACCGGAAATGATAAGCGGCGTACGCGCTTCGTCGATCAGGATCGAGTCGACCTCGTCAACGATGGCAAAATTGTGACCGCGCTGAACGAGGTTTTCGCGGTATGTTACCATGTTGTCGCGCAGATAATCGAAGCCGAACTCGTTGTTTGTTCCGTAGGTTACATCGCACCTGTATGCATTCTGCTTTTGCGCGCGCGTCTGATCGTGGACCACAAGACCGGTCGTAAGACCGAGGTACTCATGGACTCTGCCCATCTCCTCCGCACCGATTCGCGCAAGATATTCATTGACGGTATCAACGTGCACGCCCTTTCCTGACAGTGCATTCAAATATGAAGGAAGAACTGCAACGAGCGTTTTTCCCTCACCTGTTTTCATTTCGGTAACTCTTCCCTGGTGAAGAAGAAGACCGCCGATGAGCTGTACTTTGAACGGACGCTTACCGATAACACGGTCAGCCGCCTCGCGGGTGAGAGCAAATGCATCCGGCAGAATGTCGTCCAGTGTCTTCCCTGCCGCAAGCTTGCCCTTCAGCTTAAGAGTACGCTCAGCCATTTCCGCATCCGAAAGAGCCTTATATGTCGCTCCGAGGTCCTCGATTGCATTAATTACACTCATCTGTTTTTTTATCTGACGTTCGCTGTACGTCCCGAAAATCTTGTTATAAAGTCCCATTAAATACCCTTTCGTATTAACATAGTCAGTGGTGACTGAATATTCGCAGATAATAATATACTGAATATTATATCATCTTTTTTGTCATAATACAAGATTTTTTTGTTAATTGAACAAATTGCGAGGGCTAAAAAATTTTTTTCGCCTGAAATAAAAAAGAATGAAAATAAATATCATTTTTTATCAAAAAACCATTGACTCGGCGCATT
>CAYVUJ010000102.1:0-5652 GCA_964454825.1 uncultured Lachnospiraceae bacterium
TATTCACCATACTGCCATTCATAGGCATCTTCAAATGTAACAACACCGCCGAGCCGTGCAACCTCTTCGGCGGAGGAATTTCTGAGTCTTTCCATTGTGTCCTCATCGATCTCGTTTTGGATTGCGATCAGATTATTCACGATAGATTGCTCGACTGACAGCTTGAAAAGCATTTTTGAGATATCATGCTCCACGCTGCCGATCTCACTTTTGATGCTTTGCGCAAGCAGGGGCGATATGAAATCTACACATTTTTTCTGTCTTAAATATCCGATGTAGAATTCGATCGCCTGCGTTACAAAATCACTTTTTGAGGTAGCGTTCGCTTCATTTTTCATGTTCTCCATTTCTGAGACCAATGACGGTCTCAGCCAGTATGCATACTTCTGTTTTTTATCGTCCATATTTTTAGACCCCGTTTTCTTTTTTCAAGAATTGCCCGAAATGCGGTCGGCTCTGCCGTCCGCTGTGATATGTGAGGGGATAATCGCCCCCTCACTTTAACCTGCTTTTGATAGATGTTGTCTTTATCGTTTATGTCATCTATTTTATCATTAGGCTTGCAAAAGAACAATAGATGTTGTACTGTTATTGTATAATCACTACTCGCAAGTGTACATCATCTATTTTCAGAAACATTTTTCGGAGGATTTATGTTTTCCTTTCGCGCATACTTTTTCGAGGGCGACGTCTATATCAATGAAAAACAAAAATACGCTGCCAATGTAATTCTGACAGTGTATCTGAATACGGATTACTATGTCGCCATTGAGAATGAACAGTTTATTCCCGCTCTGAAACAACTTCGGGATAGACTCATTATCTCTGCCGATATGGATTACGAAGATTACGAGCACTACAACCGCAATGTTTACACGGCGATGCAAATTCTCGACCGCGTGAACGAATGGATTGTGGCTCTGCCGCCGTATGATAGGATTCTCACCCGACCGCTCATTAGGCTTGACGATGTCCTGAATCGGCACAGTTTTATCTTTAAAACAGGACTTGAAAGACTCGGTGTCGACTACTTCGATTGGGATGTTGTCACCGATTTCGGCATGGGAGCAGTGGACGAGGTCGGCAACAGCCGCTTTCGTCTGCATCGGTTCTGTCCGTGTGTGCCGGAAGATGTTAGAAAATTTGATGAGGACTTGCTTGAAAATCTGCGGGAGATGAACAACGACGTTCATACATTTTTTGACGGATATATTTCTTTCCTAGAATCATACATGACCGTCCGCGAAATCTTCCGTCCGTTCATCGACAGCTATCTCCACCGACGCGAGGCGTTCCCGACGACCAAAGAAGTTGCTGAGTATTTTGAAGCGTTCAATTCGGAGCACTCGCGTAATTTCAAAAAGATCCGCTGCCGCATGAACTCGTTTGGATACAAGGTTCTGAAAGAAACAGACAGCAAACAAATGCTGTGTGAAGAGATTTTGTTTGATGATTTGCAGTCTTTTCTCTACTACGATTTCTTTAGCGGCATCAAGAAAAATCGTCTCCCGAACAAATGCAAGCAATGCGGCAGATATTTTCTCCTTTGCGGTGGGCAGTATTACAACTTCTGCGACAAACCTCTCCCGGATGAACCGGGCAAGACCTGCCGCGATGTCGGCTCACGCCGACGCTATGCGGACAAATGCAAAAACGATCCCATCTGGCAGGCATACAACCGCGCATACAAGGCGCATTATGCAAGGTACATGAAAAAGAAAATGACGGTAGCCCAGTTTGAGCGGTGGTCGCGATATGCGATGGAACTGCGAGAAAAAACGATCGCAGGGAAGATGGAGTTTGAGCAGTATTGGGGTGAAATTAGAAAGTGAATATGCATTTTGCGTCATAAATTAGATTTTTTTAAAAATATCTTGACAGTGGTTTTATTCCGAGATACACTTCAATCATGGATACACTAGAGTGTATAAGAACAAGGCGAAGCGTTCGAAAATATACAAGCCAACGACTTACTGATGATAAATTTTTCAGATCCTTCAAGCGGCGGTAGATGCTCCATTCGGAAAGAACGTACAGCCATGGAAGTTCAAATTGTAACCGATCCAAATATAATAAATGCGGTATCACAAAACTCCGTTTATTATTCTTGGCTTAGAACTTCACCATGTTTTGTAGTTGTATTATATCACAGGCGAGGAACCGTTTCAAGCTCGGGCTGTAATATCGCGAACGCATATAAAGCAGTTTGTTGGGGTCTGTCTACACACCGTCGCGTCCGTTGTAGCCTATCGTGATTTGTGTTGTTCCTGTATGATCCGCCACACTGATGTATTGTTTAAATGATCACATCATAAGGGAGAAAGTCCCCGTACGAGCAATCACTGCTCGCACGGGGATGAATACACTCTTCCACCTCTTCGGCTTGCTCGTAGACAAAGATGTCGTACCCTATGCTTTTCGCAATATTGTCGAAAACACTCTCAAATCTTTCCGGAATGATATGACACTCAAACTTCTTCTCGGGGTATGTCTTATCAACAAATCCTACATCCTCCGGATATATGAAGACCCATTTCCCGTTGATGTTTCCGATCATTCCCTCGAACTGCGTTCCCACGGGACAGTCATTGTATCCGACAGTTATCCTTCGTGCCAACGAGTATATCATCTTGGATTTGATAAAAAACGATGACTCAAAGTCACACTCAAGTATCTCTTTGATCTTCGGATACAATGCACTGTCAGTCACTCGTGTGTTCGATATATAAACACACGAGATCGTGCCTTCGGTGGGAATGATGTAATCTTCGCGTACCACGGAGTTATTATCGAGAAAAGATCTCAGCTCAAGAAATGTGTGAGACGGATCATCCTCATATTCTTTGATCTTTTGTCCGTCTGTGGTTTTGGCGATGCATTTGGTGGTTTTTCCCGCTTCGACCGTTATGGGGATATATTGTACGCCTTTCCAAACAAATCCCCACTCGGTATTGATTTGAGCGCTGTGATCAAAAACAACAAATTTTTTGACCGCCAATGTGCCGATAAGCACCGCGACAAGAAGCAGTGGCAAAACAACCATCAATCTGCGTTTCATAACATTCGTCACTATTTGTTTCTAAACTGACCGCTAAAGATATGATTTATCGTCACTACAGTGTCAAATGGTACATATTGACCGCGATATTTATTATAATGCTGCAAGACATACCACGCCCGGAATCCAGGATGATATGAATCATCGTATAAAAGCGATACGGTTTCAATATTTGAAAAGAACAATGGCAACGAATAAAAATCGACAATATTAAAATATTCCCCAAGCCATGTAAAGATAGGAATAACTTCCGCCGTTAAAGTTTGTCAACCTGTTCTTGGCATCGGTGGCGTGAATTTCTATCAAGTAACCCAAGGCAAACATTATTTTGAGAATGACATTAATATTTCTCGGGCAGTATCAGAGATATAATTCATCCGCAGTTTGGTATTGGTTTGCATTTCACTATCAGTAAACTCGCCGTTAGCATATCGTTCAAGGTATGGGCCTACAAAATCACGGTCATACTTCGCAAGATATCGTCCAGTGTATTCGAATGTAACAATATCTCCTTTCGCAATCATTTCCCTACACAGCCCGAGCAGAATATTATTCTCCGCGGCTTCGGGTAAATCCGAAAATTTCATTGCTGTCGGTTGGAAATTCACAACGAAGCCGAGCGCCTGATCATCGTAGATTCTGACCTCCACACCGTCTATATCCCGGACCTTATCAAGTTGTGCTTCTCCTTCAAAGTTGTACTCAAGCAACTTCTCGTCTTTGAAGAATAAACTTCCCTCGCTGGAAACAAATTCCGCCTTGTCTTCTCCACGCGCATCCTTCCTGTAAACAGTTTCGGTAAAATACGAATGCGAAATAGCGCTTTCCCAATCTGCAACAAGCTTTTCCGAGACCGAGTCGGTTATTACTCCTTTCATAATATTATTCTGCGGGAGAATGGCCGTTCTTAACGAAACCAAAAGAACACAGGCAATATACACTGCAAAAAGTCTTGTGCCAAACACAGCCACGTTTTTTCGTTTTTCATATCTGTGAAGTTCAACAAAATCATTTTCCTCCGACTCTTCGGAATTGCCGATCCGGCGATTCGGAGCGGAAACGAACAGTGCGATCATAACCGCGGCTTCGCATAAAAATTCGAGCAATGCGTTCCTGATGCCGTAGTTATATTCGGCGTTCATTTTAATTATCTCCAGATAATCGGAAGAATACTTTGCCTCCGCTTTGACGATATGGGCGATGCTTCTGAAATCGAGAATGACGGCACCGATCAAAATCACCGACATCATACCTATACAAAGCGCGTAAAACAGTCTCAGTTTTTCGATCTTTGTCTTTGTAACGGCGATCATAATCCGCATGGAGCCAAACAGCACGGCGAGCGTCAAAAGATCATTTACAATGAATACGTACCGGTTTATGCTCCCGGCGAGCGTCAGCCGCACGGCATCAGCTACGAGCTGACAGCCCAGATAAATCGCGATACACGAAAACACGCGCCAAGGCACGATCGGCTCAATACATCCGGAGACAGCTCTGACGGCAAAACAGAGGAATGTGCCGAAGATGATGCAATAAACCATATTGGTTATCACATCAGAAGCAAAGCCTTGCTCCCCTAAAGTTTTGAGAATACTTTTGGGAAACGGCTCCCACGAATGGTATATGCGCTGGGCAAACGCCAAAGTAAAAACCATCAGGATGAGATTACTTATTTTCTTCATATATCTACCTCTTAATAATCCTAATACGATCTCATAATGCAACTTTAAAGGACAAGATACTCCAATCCTTTTTATACCTCCATTATTTAACTCGTAACTGCCCCCTATAATCTGCCGAAAGAGGATGGGGAGAAGTGTCTATTGGGATATTTATTGAGTCTATTTTAACAGGGAAAATAGGTGTTTTTTTCACCAGCTCAATTTTATCCTTGGGATAAGTAATCGGTGTTGCCATTAATTCACCACTCGGAGATAACCCCACATAAAAAGCGTAACCATTATTGTGTCTAGGATCTAAAGTTATTTCAACATCGTAAACAAGCCAATAGCTTGACTTGTTTCCAGTTAGTGCCATATACACATCTCTGTTATCTGCACTAAAGGCTGCTTGTAAAAATGGACTTTCACCTAATGCATTATATACACTATGTGGATTGCCATCTGCAAAATTTGCGAATGAATTTTCAAACTCTGAAGATCCAACCCGAATAATCACTCTTCGATCATCACCATTCCCTTGCAACTCAGCCTCTCCGAAATAATTTGCAACCGAATTATGTGCTGCATCCATAATAGTGGATAGAAAAGATATAGCAGTTATCCCTACGGGAGTTGGGGTATTATCGTTTCCGGCAGCTACAATACTTAGTCCAAATGACACACCATCGAAACTAAAAGTTCTTTCCAAATCTCTAACTTCAAGTGTTTTCCATTCAGAATCGCTAAGATTAGAAGAGTAGCTTGGGACATATATTGGATACTTTTCATTTTTCTTTTCATTCCACATATAATAACCATTCGATGCATTCACTGCACTCAATCCAAACGGATCGACAAACGAAATCGGATTACCACAGACATACGCATACACATTCAACGTGGGCGACTCTGCTATTGTGCCGTCTATTA
>CAYVUJ010000103.1:0-5631 GCA_964454825.1 uncultured Lachnospiraceae bacterium
GTCTAAAAAGAACAAGCCTTGCAAAAACACACTGCGGACAAATACAGTCACCCCAGCCCGGCGGAGCTTCTCGATCGAGCCGGACTTGATGAGCCTCTGATCAAAAATGCTCATCGGAACTTGGATCGAGTCATACTCCGGGTAGAGGAGCATGTTGTTTATGTCCTCCTCGACATAAACAGACGCGCCAACGAGATCGGTGTATCCGCGGTCGACGAGCGATCGCATCGCCTTGGCCGCAACCGCGCCGTGTTCGCTGATATCCGTGGTCACGTGGAGCATTATGTTGTTGACACGGCTGACTCCGAGACGCTCGAGAGCCGCCTCCGCAGAGGTGACGATATATTTTTCAACCTCAGCGTCGCTCTCACCCTCGATCTTCCAGAGCTTCGTTGTAATGAACGGCAGTTCGCCGTCCCATGTACGGAAAAATGCACCGATCACGTTCTCGGAATCACCGTACTGCTTTGCGGTATCAATAGAGGTTATCCCGGAGGAAAGCGCCGTGCGCAGCATATCGAAGCTTTGTTCTTCGCTCGGCTTTCCGAGCGTGTTAGCTATGCCGTAATTCATTCCGAGCTGAACGGTTCCGAGTGAAAGCGCCGAAAGCTTCTTTCCGTTTATATCCGTGTATTTCATTTGCCAGCCTCCGCGATGTCACGGCCGGATATTTTTTCTGTGATCGCGTTGAAATACTGCCAGAGGCCGACAACATCCGCGCCGACGGAGATAAAGGTATACCCCATGGCGACGAGCTCGTCGAAGTTACCCGGTCCGCCGACCGTGCCGGCGAATTTGCCGTGCTTGCGCGCACACTCGGCGACGCGGCGGCGCACCTCGGCTATCTCCGGGTCAGAGGTCTGCATCGGCTTGCCGATACCCTGACTGAAGTCTCCGGGGCCGAAGAATATCATATCGATTCCGGGCAGAGCGCAGATCTCCTCAAGTTCATCAAGCGGCTCAGGATCCTCAATCTGAACCACATTGAAGCGCTGTTCATTCGCCTGCTTTACATAGTCCTCACCGTCAACGAGGCAGTACGCACCGTCGGCGTTACCGCCGTCAAGCGGACGGCGTCCGAGCGGGTGGAATTTGGTATAGTACACGACACGCTTTGCATCCTCAAGGCTCATCAGATGCGGCACCATGATGCCGGTGGAGTCCGCCTCAAGCGGACGGATGTAATCGCTGTAGGACCCGTGCGGCACTCTTGTGAGCGTGTCGACATCAAAAATCTTAGCGGCGCGCACGGCGTTCTCGATGAAAAGAAAATCGTTCGGCACATGCTCCTGATCGAGCCAGATGCAGTCGAATCCGCACATTGCGGCGATCTCGGCGACACGTGCATCTGTCAGGTTGAGCTTAACACAGGTCGCAACCTTACCCGCCCTCATCTTTGCAAGGACGCGGCTTTTTCTCATATCCATTATATGTCCCTCTTTGTTTCGATAATGTTATTTTACCTCAGGCAGACATTATTTCGCGCTGTAGCCGCCGTCCACCGGAATGGTCGTGCCGGTGACATACACCGACGCGTCGGATGCGAGGTACACGACGATTCCCTCCACGTCCTCATCGTTTGCCATTCTGCCGAGGAAGGTGCGCTTAGCATACCGCTCAAGAAAACGCGGATCCTGATTGTTGAAAAGTCCGCCGAGCGCGAGGCAGTTGCAACGCACGCCGTGCTTGCCGTAATATCCGGCGACAAGCCTGGTGAGATTGCTCATTCCCGCCTTATGGTAGAAGTAATCCGGGGCACCGAAGCCGCTCATCCACGGGGTCTCCTCGTAGAGAGTCTCGTCGCATCCGAGAATGCCCATGTACGAGCCGATATTGATGATCGAACCGCCTCCGTTTTCCGCCATATGATCGCCGAATGCACGGGTGATGGCAAACAGTCCGCTTCCGTTAACCTTGAGGCTCTCAAGAAACACGTCCGCCGGATCATGGTAGTCGTGCATGACGCGAAGCACGGAGTTGTTGACGAGTATATCGACCTTGCCGCTCTTTTCAACAAGGCGCGCAAGCAGAGCATTTATGCTCTCCTCGTCGCTCTGGTCGTAGGACTCAGCACGAACATCGAGTCCCTTCGCCGAAAGCTCGGCGGCGTACTTTTCATTCGGCTCCAGACTGCGGGATGCCGTGTATACGGTCGCACCGGCCTCCGCAAGTGCTCTGACCATCTGACGGCCGAAATTTCCGGCTCCGCCGGTCACAAGCGCGACACGCCCGTCAAGCTTGAATTTATCCAAAACAGACATTTTACTCACCTCTCAAAAGTTTAACAGCCGCCTGCACGATCTCATCTCCAGCGTCCACGGAAAGCATAGAATTTGAGACCTCGTAGCCGCCGTCCGCCAAACCGTCCGGGGTATAAACATATCCCGGAAGCTCGCCGTTTGCCATCTCGACAACGACAGTCTTTTCGTAGGGAGAACCCTCCTTGATCGCAAGACCGTACTCGACAAAAATCTCCCCCTGAGATGTGAGCAGCGCCATGTCGCCGAGCTTCAAAACCGAAATCTCACAGTCAAAAAGCTTATCAAACTCTGTGGGACCCTCTTCAAGCTCCTTTGCAAGATAGTAAAGATCCTCCGCGCCGAACATATCAAGCTCGGCGTTCCGACGGGTGATGTAATCCTCACCGCGCTCGGTCAGATCGCGAAAACGCTTGCGTGCCGCTTCCATTGCCGGAATCTGCGTCTCAGAAGGCGCGAATTTTCGGCGGGGCAGTTCGATCGACGTGCGTCTGATATCAATATCGACTGTGTCGGCAAAATCCATTGCCTTGACGCAGTCCTCAACCGCGTTGCCGAGAGTGGTCCCGGCCCTGCACGCCTCCTCAAAATCCTGTCCGACGCGGTGATAACGCGAGCTCTGATTGCCGCTTGTACCCTGCGAGAAGCCGAACACAGCCTCCGGATAAGCGAAGGACAGGTGGCGGCGGATATAAGCCGGATAATCTGCGGAAACAAGCACGTTCTCCGCATGGAGATACGTCGGATGAAGAGCGTAGCACATCCATATTCCGCGCACAGTCTCGCTTCCCTTCTCGCGGATCGCAATCACATTGACAGTGGGATCGCAAAGACCGCCCCTTGTGCGGCGGTTTCCGCCCACACCGCGGTCCGCGCCGCAAACGCCGATGTAAGACCCGAGCTCGGCGTCAAATGTATCCTCGGACGCCTCGCGGATTATCCTTTCGAGGGTATCCTCGATGAATGCAATGTACTCCTTGGAAACCTCGACACCCTCGTCCGCTTCGAAGCTGTGGACATATCCGGTATTCGGGGTCGAGTGCGTATGTGAGGCCGTGAAGGTCAGATCAAAATCAAATTTGGATCTGATCCTTGCCGCCAGCTCCTTGTTCAGAAGAAACAGATCGGTAACGACCATCGCCATCTTGCGCTCGCCGTTATCGAGGAAGAAGCAAGACGCCATCGGACGGTCGTGCACCCCCTCATTCTGACGGGGGCAATGGGGATATCCGCCGAGCTGTACCCCGAGTTCGGGAGTTATATCGGCAATTTTTACTCCTGCTTTAAGCATTGTATATCGCTTCCTTTGTATTGAATTATCTTAGTTTAATTACGCCTTAAGCACTTTCTTGAGTGTGAGCTCATGATCAAGGATCAGAACGTCGGCGTTTTTGCCCGCCTCAAGCGAGCCGATTTTATCATCGAGGCGAAGTGCTCTTGCTCCGTTGAGAGAACAGACGCGAAATACCTCCGGAATCGAAAGGCCGAGCGCGTAAAAATTGCGCGCGACTTTGTCCATGGTCATCTGACTTCCCATAAGATCGGTGCCGTCGACATTTATATCGCTTCCGTCATCGGCACCGCCACAGCAGTCGGTGATGCCCACAATGCGGTCGACTCCGACGGTCTTTATCGCAAGGCGGACAAGCTCCGGCCTTACGTGAACTCCGTCCTTGTCACAGATGATCTCGTACATGAAGTTATCGCGGATCAGTGCGGCAACATTAAACGAGGTCTCGATCGTACCCGCGAACACGGGCGGATCATGCTTCTTTCCGGTGGCATCGAAAAGGTGGGTTACAAGGGTCGCACCCGCCGCCTCGGCACGGATCACATCTTCGCCGTCCGCCTCACTGTGTCCGATCGCGGCGATGATTCCGCGGGCTGTGATGTCACGTATGAACTGCTCTGCGCCATCAAGCTCCGGGGCACATGTCCACTGACGGATCACTCCGGTGTCGGCAAGCTCCTCATACTCATCCTTAATGATAGACACATCGACACCGACGCCCGCGCCGTACTTCGGATTAAGGTACGGTCCCTCAAGGTGCACGCCGAGAATGTTTGTCTGTTCGGGCATGATATCCTTTACACGGCGGCAGACGGAAAGCATCGTATCATGCGGAATATCACGGTACATGGTAAGACACATACCTGTAGTACCGTGTTCAAGATGATCTTTTGCTACGATCGACGGGTCGATATGACAACGGCACTCGCTTCCGGCATGGCAATGGATGTCAATAAATCCCGGCGCGATCAGCCCGTCAACATGCTCTGCGCCCGTGAGATCGGGAGCGTCCTTTTGGCGTCCGGCAAAAACTATAACTCCGTCGCGGACAACAAGAGCTCCATCCGGAACAATCCTGTCTGGGAGCACAAGCTCCCCGACGAGAGAATAATTTTCCGCCATCAATAGCCTACCTTTTCGAGACACTCGATGGGCTTTGCGATATCCTCGCTCACATAGACGTCAGTCTTGAGGAGCTGGAGGAAGGACGCGGGAACGAGAGGCGTGACCTCGCCGTGGCAGATAAGGCGGGAGATCATTCTCTGCCATGAGCTGAAGGAGCCCATGGTGGTCAGATCGTGGCTCTCCATACGGAAGCGTGCGCGGACAACGTCTGCGGGGCCGATGGTTGCAGCGCGCGGAGGAACATTCGCGATGTCTCCGGAGCAGCCGAACACGCCGTGAAGCGAATTCTGCATGATGGTCATGGGATTGAGGGTGACAACACGTGCATCCATCTTAAGAAACTCCTCGACAGAAGGATTGCCGAACTCGGGAGTCAGCGGATCGATGAACGCGATGTGTCCGGCCCAGCCGGGACCGCTGTAGCATGCGTCTGCGCCACCCTCGCCGCACTCGGTGATCATCTTGGAATAATCCTTGATGTTCTCGGTGGTGGGATAGTGGATGTGATCGAGCGGCATACGAAGGTCCTCGCGGATCGAGCCGTAGAAATACTTGAGCTGAGAGTACGTGAAGCCGCGCTGATAATCGACAGGGGCAATATTTCCCTGATCGTCAGCCCACTCATCCATGGTAAACACATGGACATTGCGGCAGCTTATGTTATTGAGATTGATGATCTCTGCGACTGTGCAGTAAATGACCGGGCAGGGGTTCGGAAGGATCATGACAACCTTCTTATCGAGGACGTCCGACTGCTGGATACGCGCGACCATATCGCCGATCCAGATAGCGCCGGGGTTATCTACGATGTGGATCTTGAAGTCGGGATTTTCGTGCTTGGTAAGCTCGTCGCGTGTGAGATTGCGGCAGCGCTCGAGGACCTCCTCGTTCTTATACGGAACGAAATCTGCAGGCTTGAATTTAAACATGATGTATCTCCTTTAGGATAAATTTTTT
>CAYVUJ010000104.1:0-5623 GCA_964454825.1 uncultured Lachnospiraceae bacterium
AAAAATAAGTGCGATAGGCTCTAAAAACCTTTCGCACTTATTGTAAAACTTTTTATTTTTGCCCCAAAGACAAACACAGTCTTGAAATCTCACGCGGGATGTGGTATACTGAATCAATAAATATCCCAATGTCAGGGGGATCCCCCATGAAAATTTTTGCAAAGATACTGCGATATGTGCTCACTGCCGCGGTTTTTGCCGTTATCGCCTTTCTTCTGTGGCGAATCTGGTACATCAACCACGATTCCACGCTCGATACGATCATCCCCACCGACGCTGTGCGCGCCGAGTACGCCCGGGGAGACGATGCGATGTTCCTCACCAACCCCGTCCACGACAGAATGTCCTCCGGCGAAAACGGTGCGGACGGCTACTTTAGCGGCTATGGGGTCGTCTACCTCCCCGAAGCGAAGGAGCTTCAGGTCACCATCCGCATGAATGACAGCACCCTCGAAAAGCTCTCCCTCGACGAGGTGCCGTATTTCTTCCTTAAGATATACGACAATTTCAGCTACGACGACGAAAACCCGAACATTCAGGTCCGCGAGTGCGTGCGAAGCGAGGACGACCACAAGTTTATGTATTCCTACCGCCGGCTCGTGTTCGAGGAAGTTGAGATCGGCGAAACAAACGATCTGCTCGTCTGTCTCTCGACCGACGGAACCAGCGCCGGCGGCGTCAGCGAGCTTGTCGTTCACTTCCGCGAGCAACAGCTTGAGCCGTATAAGCTCAGCCGCGCGGACAAAAAAGCAATAGAAGGAGAGAGTGCAAAATGAAGATCGCAAACCGAATTCTGTGCGCCGCGCTCGCGCTCGGCATGATTCTTCTTTCCTCCTGCGCAAATCCCGGCTCAAACTCAGATTCCAACGCGCCTTCGGGGGCGGGCCGTATCACTCTCGCGCCGGATGAAAGCGACGCTGTCCCCGGTGCGGCGGACAATACGCACACGCCGACGCCCGGGCGCATCAGCTTCGCCTGCACCGGCGACAATATCATCCACGAATCGCTCTTTACGGAGGCGGCAAAGCTTGCGTCTCAGCTTCCGGCGGCGGAGCTTCCTGCGGACGCCGACGGCGCCGGGGATGCGATGGCGCCCGGCGAGGGCAGTGTCAATTATTATTTTGACTCGATGTACGACGCGGCCATACGGGAGCTGATATCCTCGGCGGACATCGCTTTCTGCAATCAGGAGGGGCCGATCTCCGGACTGGAGCCGCACGGGTACCCGAACTTCAACGCGCCGAAGGAGGCGGGCGATGCGCTCGTCGCCATGGGCTTTGACATTATCAACATTGCAAACAACCACATGCTCGACATGGAGCATCTCACCACAGGGTATGAGAATTCCATCAAATACTGGAAGTCAAAGGACGTGCTCATGGTGGGCGGCTATGAGAGCGCGGCGGACTACGCCCCGCGGTATATCGAGCGAAACGGGATAAAGATCGCCGTCCTGTCGTTCACGTACGGAACGAACGGGTACTCGGTGAATCCGTCGAGCAGCGCCGTGGTGCCGATGATCGACGATGCGGTGATCACATCCCAGGTGACTGAGGCGCGCGCGAACGCTGATTTTGTGATCGTATCGATGCACTGGGGTGCGGAAAACAAGCAGGAGGTTACCGTGGAGCAGAAGCGGCTTGCGGAGCTGATCGCCGATCTCGGTGCGGACGCGGTGATCGGGCATCATTCGCACACGGTCCAGCCGATCGAGTGGATCGAGGGAAGAGGGGGAAACCGCACGCTTGTGATATACTCGCTCGGGAATTTCATCTCGTCCCAGCTTTATGCGAGAAATCTCACGGGTGAGATCGTGACCTTTGACATTGTGAAGAGAGACGGCGAGAAGTCTGCGTACATCGAGAATGTGGTGACGCATCCTACGTTCACGCACTATCTTTCGGACTCGGCGCGCCGCGATTCTCTCGATCTTGAGGTGCGCTATGATGTGCATGTGTATCTCATGCGCGACTACACCGAGGCGCTGTGCACCGCGCACGGCGCGCATGTGTGGGACAGCTTCGGTCTTGCCGACATACGCTCGTATATCACAAACACGATCGCCCCGGAGTTTTTGCCGGAATACCTGAAGTAAGGCGGCCGAAGTAAGGCGGCGGAGCCGACACGCTTTATGCGGGGCCCGGGCTCAATTGGGCCGGCGTCCATATGACGCGCCGCATGCTCCTTCCCGGAAGCTTTTGAAAATGGGACGGGGAGGAACTTTTCAGGAGTCCGCAACGCGAACTCACAAAGTCTCTCCCCGGTATATGTTCCGATTATCTTTATTCCATTATGATCCAAGGCCGAAATTCCATTATGATCCCAGGCCGAAGAACCTGCGCTTCTTCGGGGCCTCGTCTGTCGCGTCGTCCGCCTCGTCTGCCTCGGCCGCACCAGTCGCACCGACCGCATCGATAGCATCGACAGTGTCCGCCGCTTCGGGCCCCCCGACAGTGTTGCCCGCGTCGATCGCATCGACCGCGTCCGCGATCCCGGATACCCCGGCCTCGTCGCCGATAAGGTAATCTCCCGCCGACGCGTCAGCGCTGTCGAGCACCTCCCGGCGGATGCGCTCAGCCTCGCGGTTGTACTCCGCAAGGACGACCTCCTCAAGCAAAGCGCGAAATTCCGCGTTTACCGGATGGACGATGTCCCGGAACGACTCATCCGGCATCTTCCGGCTCGGCATTACGATGAAAAACTTGCCGCGGGCGCAAATTACTTTGATATCGTGGATAGCCAAAACATCATCCAGCGTTACCGAAACGATTGCTCGCATTGCTCCTTCGTCGAAAATTCTTCTGACTTTGACACCTGTAATTTGCATTTTTTGCCCTACCTTTCTGGAAATATAGCAAATATAATTGGGCCTGATTTAGCTTTACAAGCCAATTTTACAATTACAATATGAACAATAAAACAGTGGGATGTAAATTTTTGGTGAATATCACACCGGGGCCGTAAAAAGTGGCCAAAACAGCTGATATTCAGCCCTTTTGCGCAATATTTACCCCTCATTTGCATACAATTATATGTACAATTGTTCACAAAATCCTACCATTACGATAAAACGGAGGCATCCAAATGGCTCTACCAAACACGCACTTCGGACCGAGCTACATAGCGTCTCTTTTCAAAGAGAAAAGGCGGGTCTTTTTTGACGGCATCGGCGGGATCAGCATGTGCTCGCTCGCGCAGATTACGAAGCGGCGCGGGCACACGGTGTCCGGCTACGACCGCACGCCGTCGAAGCTGACCGACGCGCTTGAGGCGGATGGCATCGCTGTGAGCTACGACGCGCTGGGGGCCAATGTCGAGGACGTGGACGTGCTCGTGTACACGGTCGCGATCCCGGCGGACGATCCGCAGTATGTACGCGCCGGTGAGCGCGGTATCCCGCGCATCTCGCGGGCGGATTACCTCGGGTACCTCATGTCCGGCTACAAAAATTGCATCGGCGTTTCCGGCACGCACGGGAAAAGCACCACGACTGCGATGCTGGACTGCATCTTCGCACACGCCGGGCTCGAGCCGACGGTGAGCTGCGGCGCGGTGATGCTCGACGCGGGCAGTGCGCACCGCATCGGACGGGAGGATTTCTTCATCTTTGAGGCGTGCGAGTACATGGACTCGTTCCTCGACTTCTGTCCGACGACGGCGCTCATCCTGAATGTTGAGATGGATCATGTCGACTATTTCAAGTCGATCGAGCAGATCGTGTCCTCGTTCGGCTCTTTCGCCGACCGTTGCGGCGCCGACGGACTTGTCGTGGTGAATGCGGACGACAGAAACGCCATGCGCGCGGTGGAGGGCTTTGCCGGGCGGCGCGTGACCTTCTCGCGCTCTGATATCGGGGCGGATTTCTACGCTGCGGACGTTGAGGTCAATGCGGGGAAGGCAAGCTACACGGTGATGCACAAGGGCGCGGCGCTGTGCCGCGTGGCGCCCTCGGCGTACGGGGATCATGTGGTGACGGATTCGCTCGCGGCCTTCGCGACGGCGTACGAGAACGGTGTGGCACCGGAGGCGATCGTCTCGGCGCTTGCGTCTTTCGGGGGCGTGTCGCGTCGAATGGAGCTGTGCGGGAAGACAAGTTCCGGTGCGGATGTGTACTCGGACTACGCGCATCATCCGACGGAGATCGCGGCGACACTGCGCACAGCGTCGGCGATCGGGTACGATCGTGTGATCTGCGCCTTCCAGCCGCACACGTATTCGAGGACGGCGAATTTCTTTGACGAGTTCGCGCGTACTTTCGCTGCGAGCGGATGCGAGATCATCCTTACGGAGATATACTCGGCGCGGGAGACGTCGACCGGGGGCGTGAGTTCGGCTCTGCTGTGCGACAGGATCAAGGATTTCGGCGGCGAGGCGGCGTATGTTCCGGACCTCGGTGACCTGGCTGATTACATCTCGGCAAAGGCGCGCGCGGGCGACATGGTGATCCTCATGGGCGCAGGCGACATCGACTCCTGTGTCCGGATGATCGTGAGATGAGGGGAAGAGAATATATATGCGGGGGACCTTAAAAAAGGGTCCCCCGTAATGTCTGCCCGCCGCGCGGACGTTCAACAGATCGCCTGCGGTCTTTCGGCCTTCCCGCGGCGCGGAAACGCGATGCAAGCGTGAGCGCATTCTGATCCTTGCCCGCACTTAGCAAAGCGCGAAAAGACCCCGGGGTTAAGCCCCGAGGTCTTTTTTGTCGGTTATTTAAGAATTGTCCCGCCCCAAATCAGAAGAGAGCTTATTTCTTCTTCTGGTTGATCGCTGCCTGTGCTGGGGTTATGTATGGCAGGGGAAATCTCCCCTGCGACGGTAATTTTTGTGTTTGATTTTCGTTTTCCCTCTGTGATGCAGCAGTGTAAAGGGGCATTGGGATCACCGTCAAGCTGTAGCATTGATATGCGGGATTGGCAACTCGATCTTTTCTGTCCCAAAACGCATACTGAATTTGTGACCGCACTCGCAAGCAAGCATTTGATCGAATTTGCCAGTAGAGTTGATGAAGCTGAACGGTTAGACGAAGTGCATCTTCTTCCGATATCGCTGAAAAAAACTACCGACGAGCGATTGAAAAGATGAGAAAAGAATTGAAAGACCTATAAACATAAAAATCCACGGTGAGAATCAGAAAATCTGAACTCATCGGGGCTTTTTCATGCGTTGAAAACTCGCACATTCGACTACGCACCCGATTTTATCTAAAATGAAAAGGACAATTTATTTATCATACTTTTCGGGTAAAATATATCTACAAATATCCGGAGGGTTATCAACATGAAAGGACGAATTTTAATGAGTGAGGCGGTAGAACACCTTGAAAAATATCTGCGAGAGGAGGAGAAAAGCAAAAATACAATTGAGAAATATTTACGGGATATACGGGCATTTATTGCATATTTAGACGGGGCAGAAGTGACAAAAGAAGCTGTTATTGCCTACAAAAACAAGCTGATTTCCGAAAACTATGCTGTTCGCAGTATCAATTCGATGTTGGCAAGCATCAACAATTTATTCTCGTTTCTCGGCTGGTCAGATTGCAAAGTGAAATCTATCAAACTGCAACGGCAGATCTACTGTCCCGAAGAAAAAGAGTTGACCAAAGCAGAGTATATGCGACTTG
>CAYVUJ010000105.1:0-5610 GCA_964454825.1 uncultured Lachnospiraceae bacterium
AGGCAGCAGATCACCGTGCCCTTCGTTGTCAGACATGGTCAGGGTGATATCGAGCTTATCCTTCGCCGCCTCGTAAAAGTTCACGGAATGATGGGGCGGCAGAACCGGATCGCTGGTGCAGCTGTACAGCCGGTACGGGATACGCTTCATTTTGTCGATCAGGTTTATGGGAGAATTTTGCCGCATGATCTCCTCGAAGTCACCCTCTCCGCCGTCATGCCACAGCGCGGTGAGAAGTGTTCTGTTTGTATACTCCCGTTCGGGGCAGAACGCAATAAGATCCGTCGCGGGGCTGTTTACCACCGAGCGGACAACATTATACCTCGTACGCATCGGGAACATGAGCGCGCCGTATCCGCCCATACTACTTCCGAAAGCACAAACAGGGGTATCCTCGGGGAGACCCAGCCTTTCGAAAATAAGCTCAAGCGAGCGATCGGCAACTGCCACGGAGCATTCGCTCATCCAAGCCCACGGGTTGAGCATCGGCTGGAGCAGCACGATACCGCGTTTTGCAAGCTCTTTGGCGGTATCATTGGGTTCCCAGATAGGCCATGTCGCGTTCATCCCGAAGAACTCGATCGCGACTCCCTTGATCTCGCCCTCGATGATGTCGCGGTTGTTGTAGCAGAATTCTCTCAGATTATCCTGCGTGATATAATCGATCATTTTCATAATAATCTCCCCTCTCAAAGCGCACAGACGGCGCGGATAAACTCCTCAATTCTGGAAAGCTGCGACGGCTTGTCGGTACGCATCCACGCGGCACGGTACTCCGTAAGCCAGTCAACATAGTCAACCTTACGCGGCTCAAATCCCGCAAGGTGCAGATAAAACTCGTTCATCAGCTTGACACCACCGGCGGCAAGGCGAAGCTCATTGAGGCGCGCGTTAGTCTTTGCCGGAATCCGGAGCTGTTCGATCACATCGGCGCAGATCGCCGCATGCTGACGGCACACCTCCTCATCGGCCTCAATCGGCTGCTCCTTGCCCTCCACGTGATTTGCGCTGTACCACGGGACAAACTGCGCCCACTCGGCACTGCGCTCACACTTTTCCACCGTGCGGACGATCTCGGCAACATCGAGCTCATACTCACCGTACGCGAGCACAGAGAAGGTGCGGTCAAAGTCGGCGTCCAGCGCGGCGTCCGTCGCGTTCCACGAGCGCTCGGCGGCAACGGCGATACCGTACTGCTCTGCCCCGAGCGGGCAGGTATTGCCGTAATCGCCCCAGTTTGTTGTGAGGATCCCCTCGGCACCGTACTTCTTTCCGTAGCACGCCATGCCGGTGATATTGCCGCACGCGCGGTCCGTCTCCTCAATGAAACGATTCCACGACGAGGTGCCGGGACAGACATACTGCACGAACGGGCTCTCGGAGAACTTTTTCACATTCTCCTCGACAGGCTCCTTCATATAGCACCAGTTGAGCATGATCACATCCCCGGGCAGCTTTGTCATGAGCTGGGGGTGGTGCAGGACGATATCGCCCCACATCATAACGCGCTTGCCGCGCTTTTGCAGATGCTCGATGATGAGACGGACGAACTTGAAATACTCCTCGCCCGCGTCCTTGCCCTGATTGCGGCCACGGCAGAGGTCGAAGGTCTCGTCACAGCAGATATTGAATTTGTCGCTGCGGCAGAGAGGGATGAACTGGTCGATCATCGATGTCACGGTGGCAATAGACTCCGGATTTGACACATCGATGGTATGATGCGCCATCTTCTCGATCCAATAGTGCTGTGTCGGCTCGTAATCCTCATACTCGCAAAGGTGGCGGTAGTTCTCACTCTGAAGGAGGTTATAGAGATGCCCGAAGGAGGACACCGACGGCACAAGCTCGATATAACGCTCGTGGCAATAGTCGTCGAGCTGGGATATCTCTTGTGCGCTCAGCACCTCATCCTTTGACATGACGCCGTCAAGCTCGGCGAAGGCGAAGGCATCCTCCACGTAGAGCTGGAGCGAGTTATACTTATAGAGTGCGAGCTCGTCGGCAAGCTCCTTGAGGGTCGCGAGCGTCGGAAGGCGTCCGCGGGTGACATCGTGATAGAATCCGCGGTCGCCATAGTCGGGCGCGTCCGCGATCTCGACGCACGGGACGTCCGCACCGCACAGGCGAACGAGCTGTCTGAGAGTCTGGATCGCGTTGAAAGCGCCGCGCTCCGACGCGCCGTTCAGGCGAGCTGATGTCTCCGTGACGCTGAGGGTGTAGCTGTCATCATCTCCCGCGCCGGCGCTGATATACACGCAGTCCGAGACAGCGTCGCCTACGCTGAAGCGGCACGGTACGCCCGTGAGCTCCTCGATCTCGCTCCGGAGGGTCAGCGCCGCGCGGCTGATACGCACATCAAGGCCGGGCGCAAGCACGATGGATATACCGCTCAGGCTGAGCTCGCCCCCGGAGAGGGCGTACTCCTTCGGCTGAGGGATAAGTCTGGGTTTTGTCATACTGCAAATCTCCCTTTGCATTTGTTTATTTTGAAATACATGTTTTTCGGCACTCAGAGTGTGTGCAAACTATCCGAAATCCGCCTTTGAGCGGCAATGTGAACACGCTCTATTTTTGCAGCTCGCGTGAGGCGCACAGACTCAGGGCGAGCTTGCCGATACTTTGGGTGGAATCCGGGCGGCGCACCTTGTCTATCGCGTCGCAGAGCGAGGCGCGAAGGTGGTCATCCGTGAAGAAATCGCGCACGAGTGCGGCCGCATCACGGCTATTGTCCGCTGAAAGCGCGACGCCGCAGCCGACAAGAAAATCCCGGTTTCGTCTCTCGTGGCCCGGGATGGGATCGATCACGAGCATCGGCAGGCGTTTGGCAAGCGCCTCCGACGTGGAAAGCCCCCCGGGCTTTGAGATAATGAGATCGGACGCGTCCATCAGCCGGTCGACATAATCGACAAAGCCGAGCGCAAGGACGCTGTGCCGCGATATCTTTGCAAAAGCCTCGAGTTTTTTCTTCGCATTGACATTTCTGCCGCAGACACACACGATCTGGAGATCGAGCTCAAGAGCGTCGATCATGCGTACCGTCCTTGCGAAATGCCCGTGCCCCATCGATCCGCCCATCACAAGGACCGTGTTCGCATCCGGGCGCAGACCGCAGGCCGCGCGGACCTCACGGCGCTCGGCGGCGGCGGAAAACTTGGGATCGATCGGGATGCCGAGGTCAAACACCCTCGCTTTGTCAAAGCCTTTATTTCGCGCCTCATCCTCGAGCAGCGGACTTGCGACGACGAGAGCATCAAGCGAGGCGCATTCGTCCCAATACGGATGGACGGTGAAATCCGTAACCACGCCCATGAGCTTGGCATGGCTCTCCCAGCCGCGGCGCCTTATAATGTCCAGCATCAGCCCCGCAAAGCAGTGGGTCGTGATGATCACATCCGGCCGGTATTCCTCGATCTGCCTGAAAAGCCGCTTCGCGTACCCGGTATGGAACATGCGCAAAAATGTCCGGCGGTCTGCGCCGCCGTGGCGCTTTTCCGCCATGCGGTACCCGATGCCGTAGCAGGCCTTCATCCTCGACGCGCCGAGCAGATATGCACGGTCGATAAGGACCTTTGCCGCATGAGAGACACATTCGTATGCGTCGAGTATACGGCACTCGGCTCCCACGCCTTCAAGGTATCCCCTCAACGCGCGGGCAGCACTGTTATGTCCCTCTCCGGTGGTGACGGAAAGAATCAGGATACGACACACACTTCGTTCTCCTTTCGTTGAGTTTTCCGCATTTGCCACAACGCGGCGCGATGAAACTCACTCCTCGATCGCCGCCTTCATGCTGAATATTTCGCGAAGCCGTGCGGGATCGAACTTAGGCGTGCGGTCAAATTTGTAGATACCGTTGACCTCTTGGAACACGTCGGTAAGCTGAGTATAGCAAAAGCCGCAGATGAGCGGGTTTTCGGTGAGCACTCTGACAAGTCCGCAAAGACGCTCGTAGAATTCCTCCTCATTCTTCACGCCGACACCATATCCCCAGTTTGCGCCGTAGTCACTGTCGCCGATGAATGCGGTGCCGCCGAACTCGGAAACGAAGTACGGCTGTCCCTCGTATTTCTCGTGATCGGGATAGTTGATGAACACATCACCGTTTTTCATCTTCTCGTAGTCGAAATCCTTTGCAAACTGAGCGACATCCTGCTGATAGTTGTGAACGTCGTATATATCACTGATAACATGGAAATAGCCGGATGTGTCGATCACCGGGCGGCTCGGATCGACGGATTTTGTCATATGATAAAGCATGTGGATAAGGCGGCGGTCCCGGGTGAGATAACACTCATTGATCGGGACCCAGCATACGATGGCGGGGTTTGAAATGTCCCGCTCGACCTCGTCGAGCCACTCGGGGAGCATTACCTCCATCACACGGTCGGAGCCTATGTCAAGTCCCCAGCTCGGGTATTCGCCCCAAAGGATATATCCCTTCTTATTTGCGTAGTCGATATAGGCCGGCTCGAACACCTTCATATGCATCCTCGCGCCGGTAAAGCCGTTTAACATCGATATGTCGATATCGCTGTAAAGATCCTCTACCGTGGGCGCGGTGATGATGCTGTCCGGAAAATAGCCCTGATCGAGCACCAGACGCAAAAATACCGAACGGCCGTTGAGGAGCAGCTTCTTTCCCTCAAGCTCGACCGAACGCATACCGAAGTATGTGTCAAGCTCGTCCTCACCGAAGGTGAGATGCACATCGTACAGCTCACCCTTTCCGATATCCCACAGCACCGGATCAGGGATGGCAACGTCAAAGACGGCACTGCCCATTGTGATACCGGCGGTGACGGAGGCGACAGCCTCGCCCTTATAGGATATATCGGCGCGGACGCTGCCCCGGGGTGCATCACCAGTTGTGACCACGCGGACAGAGACCTTCTCATTCTTCACATCGGGGATGAAGGCGACGCGCTCTATGTAGCTTCGCGGCACGCGCTCGAGCCACACTGTCTGCCAGATGCCGGTATTGCGCGTGTACATACAGCCCTCGTTCGGGTGGTTCATCGCCTGCTTACCGGTCGGCTGGAGATTGCTGCGCACATCGGATCCGGCGCGCACAGTGAGGATGTTCGTCGTATCCTTGGAGACTTCATCCGTGATATCGACGGTGAATGGGGTATAACCGCCGACATGGGTCGCGACCTCCCTTATATTGACATGGATCGTACAGTCGTAGTTGACAGCGCCGAAATGGAGGAGCAGCCGCTCCTTTGAGCTGTCGAAATCCGCCGGAACGGGAAGCTCTCTTCTGTACCAGCACTGGCGGATGAAGTCCGTCTCCTCGATTCCGGAGAGCTTTGACTCAGGCACAAACGGCACGGTTATCTTCTTTGTGTATTCGACCCTTGTATGGTCATGGAACCAGCGCTGGGTGCCGGAGCAGGAGAAATCAAGCTCGAAATCCCATTCGCCGTTGAGGTTCACCCAGGTATCCCCCGAACGGACAAGCTGCGGGCGGGGGTATTCGGGGCGCGGTATGTTTGTCATTATGATGATCCTTTCATAATTGCTGGTTATCTTCGTCGCAGCTTCACCGGCCTGAGCGGCGCATATCCGCCCCTTGCCGATGCTATGAAAAAAGGCGAGCGCGACCAAACC
>CAYVUJ010000106.1:0-5571 GCA_964454825.1 uncultured Lachnospiraceae bacterium
AAGCTCGTTATAGAGATCGAGAAATTCGCGTGCGTTTGCCATCTTTTGCATCATCTCCTTTATACTATGTATATATTTTAGCATTTCAAACGTCGATATTCAAGTGCTTTTATTTATGAGCGCGAAATTGACACATCAATTCGTTGAAAGGAAACATTATGGAAACTGTAAACCAACACAAGGCTGTCGTGGAACAGTATAAGACGCCTGACAATCTCAATGCGAGAATCTCCATCCATGCGAAATATTCGACCAATAAATTAGGCTTTGGCAATTGGCTGTTTTCACATTATGACATCTCTCCCGACAGCAAGATACTGGAGCTCGGATGCGGCACAGGTGAGATGTGGAGATCAAGGCTTGATTTGCTTGATAAAGGCATTTGTCTGACGTTGACAGATTTATCGGAAAATATGGTCCTGTCGGCGAAAAATGCGTTGGGTGAAAAAACGAATCTTTCGTACGCGACGGCGGACATTGAAAGGATACCTTATAAAGCTGAAAGCTTTGACATAGTGATCGCGAATATGATGCTGTATCATGTTCCCGATCTGAAAAAGGGCTTATCCGAGGTACAAAGGGTATTGAAAAATGACGGGTATTTTTACTGCGCTACGTACGGAGAGAACGGAATTATCCCGTTCCTTGCGGCTTTGCTAAAGGAATACGGTGTAACAGACACTGTAAATAAAAATTTCACGCTTCAAAACGGGTACGGGATTCTTAGCAGATTTTTTTCAAGCGTCAGAAGATTCGATTACGAGGATTCGCTCGCTGTTACTGATATTGATGACCTGCTTGACTACATCTACTCCTTAAGTGATATGTCCTCGGTTAGTAACATTGAAAGGAAAACTTTGAAAGAAATTCTGGAAAAAGAAACTGTAAACGGCGTTTTACACATTCCGAAGGAATACGGGATGTTTATCTGCCGTAAGTGATTCTCCGGGGGAGGTGAGAGTATGGAATTCTTCCGGCTCCGTCCGCAGGCGACGTTCGGAATTACATTTTTCGCCTGCTCGCTTCTGATATCGTACTACGATGCTGATTACACAGTGCCGACGGCGGTGATGTTCGTTCTGTTCCTCGGCGTTCTCACAGCCGCGCTCGTAAAATGGAGGAGTGCGACAGCCGATGCAAAGCAAACTCTCGCCGCGCTTTTGTCGCTGTTCCTTGCTCCGGTACTCGCTTTGGGCCTTGCCGCTTACCGCGACAGCACTGAGCCGGTGTTCCCGGACGGTGAAGCAGAGGTGCTCGCCGTCGTGCGGACGCGGTTATCGTCCTCCGCAGGATATGAGCAGTACATTGTCGATGTTCGCTGTGTGGACGGCAAGGAAACAGATTTTGCAGCGGTGGCCTCCGGCTACGGTCTTTCTCTCGAGGCCGGGGACATGATCGGGGCGAGCGCGGATATTTCTCCTGTTTCTGCGCACTGCCGGGGAGATGACAGATATCTTCGTTCGCGCGGAGCCATCGCCGAGATGGAGCTGTCCGGAGTCCGTCCGGTCGGACGCTCTCGCGGATTTACGAGTTTCGTCGGTGCGCTTCGGGAGGAGATAAGCTCACGCATCCGCTCATGTGTCGGGGAGAGCGCGCCTCTTGTCACGGCGCTTGTGACCGGTGAGCGCGGCGGACTTGACGGCGCTCTGCGAAGAAGCTTTTCCGATATCGGCATCCCGCATCTGCTTGCGATCAGCGGCCTCCATCTCGGCGTGGTGACGGCCTGTATTTCCTTCGCCGTGCGCGGACTTCGCAGAAAACGGTATTTTGTGATCGTTCCCGCGATCCTTTTGTATGCCGCGATCTCCGGATTTTCCGCCTCCGTTGTCAGAGCGACGGCTATGGCTCTGATCGTCTGCTTCGCCGAGATCATCGGGCGAAGGGGTGATCCGGTGTCGGTGATTTCGCTCGCTGTGACAGTGATCATCCTCGTCAGCCCCGGTGCTGTATACGACGTCGGATTTCTTCTTTCCGTGCTCTGTGTTTTCGCTCTCGCACTTCTCTCTCATCTCAAAGATGCCAGGCACGGTGCCGTGGATCAAACGCGTGCGACGCGGAACAAGTCCGGGAGTTTGGCACGTCCGGTGCTGGACGTGTTTGGCCGCATTCTTCGTACGGCGGCAAAGTCCGTCGCCGCGACGGTTGCGATCACTGTCGTAACATTGCCGGTCACTGCGAGCGAATTCGGCACGCTTGCTCTTGTCTCGCCGCTTGCAGATCTCATTTTCATCCCGCTGTTTTCACTGCTCATCTGCGCTGCATTGATTCTCGTGATCCTTGCGTTTGTGCCGGGCCTCGGCACAGTTGTCGGCGGTGTAGTGGGTATGTACGCGGCGTTTCTCACCCGGCTTGTCACGCGATTCGATCACATGTTCGGTGACCTTTCTGTGTCGCTTAATTATCCGTTTTTCGGCGTGCTTTCGGTTCTTGTCGCCGTCAGCTTTGTTTTGATGTGTATTTCGAGGCGGCCGAGAGGCTTTGCCGTACTCACGCTCGCTCTTGTATGCTCGATGATCGCCTCCGCGACGGTGACCCGAGCAATGCGCGCCGATGTTGTGAGCGTCACCTTCCGGGCGCAGGGAGGGAGCGATCTGATCTCTGTCACAGACGGATCAGTCCTTTATGTGATCGACTCTGCCCGGCCGAGTTCGACCCTGCGCCGCAGACTTGAGGAGGAAATGCGATCGGCATACGTCACGCGGATCGGCGCGTACGTTTTCACACACTATCACCCGCGTTCCGATGTGTATCTGAGGAGACTGCTCGAGAATGTCCGCGTAGACCGTCTGATACTTCCCGCGCCGCAAAATGACGATGAGCGAGAACTTTGCATGAGCATGGCGCGGATTTCTCTCGATGCGGACTGTGTTCCGGAGCTTGCCGGAGACACGGTAATGCTCGGCGATGTCAGCCTTACACTTTTGTCCCGGTGCGAGATCGCGCTCAGATCGGAGAGTCTGGTCGCTCTGATGTTGTCCTGCGGGGATGAGTCTGTGGCGTATCTTGGCCGCGGATATTCCGATATCGCCGTTCAGAATGCCGCCGCGCTGCCGGACAGCGTTGTGATAGGCTCTCACGGCGCAAAGGAGGCCGCTGTTCCGGCGTTTTCACGTTTTCCGGCGAATCTCACCACCCTCACGTCCGACAGCGAAGAAGTCATATCGTGGAAGAAAATAAAATGAGGATCCGCCCGTTTTTTTTGAAAAATCCCTTGACATCCGGCGCAGCGGGGTATATAATAACCGTGTAAATAAAGACTGTGACGAGGACGGGTACGGAATATCTGCATTACAGAAAGCCGATGGTTGATGTGAATCGGTATGCTGTTTCCGAGTAAGCCCCATCGCCTCCGAGTCAAAGCTCCCGAACACCCGCGAGGGAAAAGTAAGGGCTTTCGCGAATGCTGCGTCAGTGCATAGAGGTTGACAGACCTCAAAGAGGTGGCGGACACTGTCCGCAATTTGAGTGGTACCGCGAGTGTTTATAAAATGCACCCGTCTCAAAGCAAGTATGGCTTCGAGGCAGGTGCTTTATTTATTGCAGCCTGTCCGTGGCGAAAAAAACGTGTAGAGGTGGTATATTATGTTAACTCTTGATAAGGTTTTTAACGCACAGTCGGTGCTGAAAAGCATCATCCGTGAGACCTCCGTTGTCCGCGCGTACGGTGTCGCGACGGAATGTGAGCTCTACCTCAAGCCGGAGAATCTTCAGATCACCGGCTCGTTCAAGGTCAGAGGCTCGGCGTACAAGATCGCGATGCTTTCGGATGAGGAGAAGGCACGCGGGGTGATCGCCTGCTCTGCGGGCAATCACGCACAGGGCGTGGCGCTCGCTGCAACGAAGAACGGCATAAGCTCACTTATCTGCCTGCCGGATACCGCGCCGATTTCCAAGGTCGAGGCTACAAAGGGTTTCGGAGCTGAGGTGTGCCTCGTGCAGGGCTGCTATGACGATGCATATCAGAAATCCGTGGAGCTTAGGGACGAGAAGGGTTACACCTTCGTACATCCCTTCGATGACGAAAATGTGATCGCAGGGCAGGGCACGATCGCCCTTGAGGTGCTGAGCGAACTTGACGACATCGATGCGATCGTCGTTCCGGTCGGCGGAGGCGGACTGATCTCCGGTATCGCGTTCGCCGCGAAGCAGATCAGACCTTCGGTGAAGATATACGGTGTGCAGGTCGCGGGTGCGGCGAGCATGTACAATTCCATCCGGGACGGGCAAATCGAATGCTTGCCGAGCGTACAGACGATTGCTGACGGCATAGCAGTGAAGCAGCCCGGCGAGAACACTTTCCGCTATGTCAGTGAGTATGTGGACGATATCGCGCTCGTCACCGATGATGAGGTCGCCTCCGCGATCCTTGCCCTGATCGAAAAGCAGAAGATGATCGCGGAGGGCGCAGGCGCGGCTGCCGTGGCGGCTGTCATGTTCGATAAATTCGGACTCAAGGGCAAGCGTGTTGTCAGCATTGTGTCCGGCGGTAATATCGACGTTACGAGCCTGTCGCGGGTGATCGAGCGCGGACTTCTCAACTCCGGACGTTCGTCGAGCCTGCTGATCGAGCTTCTTGACAAGCCCGGACAGCTCATGACGATATCGCGTATCATTGCGCAGTGCGGAGCTAACGTCACGGGCGTGCACTACGAGAAGGGCAAGACTGAGAGCGTCCACGGCTGTTTCCTGCGCGTGGAAATGGAGACGAGAGATTACGAGCATGTACAGCTTATCATGCAGACACTGCGTGACGAAGGCTTTAAAATCATATTATAAGGTGAGGAGAAAAAATGAGTACAATTATTCACACTGAAAATGCCCCCAAGGCTCTGGGACCCTATTCACAGGCGGTTTCTGTGGGAAATCTGGTTTTTACCTCCGGACAGATCGCGCTCGATCCTGAGAGTGGCGCTGTTTGCGGCGAAACGATCGAGGAGCAGACGGCAAGGGTCTGTGAGAATCTGAAGGCTGTGCTCGAGGCGGCAGGCACGGGTTTGGATTGCGCTGTTAAGACGGTATGCTTTCTCAGCGACATGAATAACTTTGCAAAGTTCAACGAGGTATACGGAAGCTACTTCACCGGCAAGCCGGCGCGCTCATGCGTGGAGGTCGCAAGGCTTCCGAAGGACGTATTGGTGGAAGTCGAGGTCATCGCCGAGAAGAAATAAGCCGCGCGGCGTGTCGCAGTGTGCGCTTAATGTGGGTGCACGTGGCATTTTGGGCGAAGCTTTGTGCAAAAGAAAAATCCGGAGTCGGCGTTGCTGCACAGGGGAAACAGGATTTCGGCGTGTGTACAAAACCAGTGCGTTTTCGGCACATGCATAACTTGTGAGCCCGAATGCGCTCCGACGGCATTCTGAGGTCTGTTTCGGCATGGCAATAATGGATGGTAAAAAAAGGCTGTATCTGAGATACAGCCTTTTTTTGTAATTTAAGCGGCTTATTTTGCGCCGAGCATTATCTTCATGATGAGGATAATGTCCTTTGCGTTGATTCTGTCGTCACCGTTGAGGTCGGCGGCCTCTTTGTTGAAGCCCGCGGGAGCGCTTCCAAGCATGTACTTCATGACAT
>CAYVUJ010000107.1:0-5541 GCA_964454825.1 uncultured Lachnospiraceae bacterium
CGAAGGCATTCGCTAATTTATCAGAAAGATTTTGAAACATCAGATTCCCCTTATAGGTTCTTTTCTCTTAATTCCGCCGCGATCAGACGAAGCTCCGAAGCGGCACCTGAGTCGCCGGAGGAAGGAAGGGAAGTACAAATCTCTTCTATTCTCAGTGACAGGCGTTCCTTTTCAGCATCGAATGCCCGCATTCTCTCACAAAGACGCAGCTTTTCCTCGAATGCGCGCAGCTCGGTCTCGCTCTTCTTGATAGAGTCGCGCACTCCCTGGCGGGATATACCGGTGTTATCGGCGATCTCCGAAAGAGAAAGATCATCGTAGTAGTAATCCTCGATAATCTTGCGTCTGCGGTCAGAAAGAAGCAAACCGTAGACATCTATCAATTCAGCCACACGTATATCCTTCTCAAACATGAGTGCCTCCGAGTGCTGTAAAGTAATACGCTTTACACATGTGATAGTATACCATATTATCCCCTCTGTGTCAATAGAATACGAAAAATTTCCCTGTACATCATTGATGAAATTTCGTTTGACATACAGTGAAATATATGGTATCATATATAATAACCAACTATCATACGGAGGAAACAGTGTGAAACGAATACTTTGCATCCTGTGTGTAGTCATTCTGTGTGTTCCTGCTCTGACAGCATGTCCGGAAAAGGCGGTAATGCGCAGCGTAACTTCATCTAATGCCCCGGAGGCGATCAATTTTCTTTCATCGAAGGGTATAGACACCTCATCACTGATCGTGGGAGATTCGAGCCTTGCTTCATCATATGACGTCGACCTATCCGATTTCGAGGATGACGGATATGTGATCTGCTCGATCGAAGGACAGACTGCTATCTTCGGCAAGACCGAATCGGGACTCGACCGCGCCGTGCGAGATTACTCTAAGCATTCACACGAGGCTCAGTATACTACAGTCTGTGGTGAAGGATACCGCGTCAAGCGCCTCACTATATCGGGCCGGGATATATCGGAATACGAAATACTCATTCCGTCAGATTCAGATGAGTGTGTGACCTTTGCCGCCTCGGAGCTTTCAAGCTTTATAAAGGATGCTTGCGGAGTGGCTCTTCCGATCGTAACCGAGTCATCGTCCAACAATTTGATCGAGCTTATTCCGGCTCAAGACAGCGGATCCGAGCTCGGCGAAGAGGGCTTCTCCGTATCCGTAACAAACGGCAGGGTAAGCGTAAATGGCGGAAATGTCCGCGGCTGCCTCTACGGTGTTTACGATATTCTCGAGGACCTTATCGGCTACCGTTTTCTCACCGCGTGGGAAACATACCTTTATCCGTCAGAGCATGTCGATATACCGGAAGGATATACGAATACAGAAACCCCGGCACTCGATTATCGCTGTATATATGATCATTCCGTAAATTATACCTACTCCAAAGGCTCGTTTGTTTCAAGTCCGGAATTTAACGCCCGCCGCAAATCAAACAGCGAATTTGCAAATGAGGCGAAGTACGGCTATTATGGTCTTAAGAACGCGCATCACGGCATGAGTGTGTACATCAAATCCGTGCCGGATGCCAGGCAGCCATGTCTGTACGATAACAACCTGTTTGACGAATGCGTTGAAAATATCTTAGAATACCTTGATGCGCAGAACAAGCTCGGCAATATCGGTACCAAGGTGAAATGTGTAGACCTGGGTGAAAACGATAACAGTAATTTCTGCCCTTGCAGAAAATGTATGAATATGACAGCGGTATACGGATCAAGAGCAGGGTGCTTTGTCGATTTCACAAACCGCGTCACCGAGGAAATAAACGTCAGTTATCCTGATATGATTGTCGGAATGTTCGCATACTGGGGAGCAATTATTCCTCCGAAAAACATTGAGATCCATAAAAATGTGCAGGTCTGTTATGTCATATATGGTTTCTGTCAACAGCATCCGCTTGACGGCTCCGAATGCGGGAATTATACGTTCCAGGAAGGCCTGAACAACAAGGTTCATAAGGAATATTTGAAAAAATGGCAGGAACTTACCCCAAGGGTTCATGTTTGGTTTTATACGGTTGACTTTTGGCGAAGCCTGGCTCCGTTTATGAATATTGATGACTACCGGGCCGACTTTGAGTATCTCGCAGATACGGGAATCGTCGGTGTATTCTGTCAGAACGGTCAAAGCCAGCTCTCGTTCGATGATCTGAACGTTTATCTCGAATCGATCGTCGCATGGGATCCATATATCACCGACGAGGAATTCGACGGATATGTCCGCGAGTTCATGGAGCTCTATTACGGCGATGGCTGGGAAGCGCTCTATGAGTATCTGATGTTGGGATGTCGAAAGAAGGATTCATTGTACTGCAACGAGCACGATATATACGATTACATCGGCGAGAACTACGATTACTTCAAGATGCTTTTCCAATATGCGGCAGACAACTGCAATACGGCAACTCAGGCTGACCGCATCGAACGCCTGAGCATCCACATGCATTTCCAGGCGATCGCGTCGCTTTATGAGGATAAATACGTCAACGGTACCGAGGAAGAACGTGCCGAAATATCACGCGTGTACCGTTGGATATATGACGAGCTTATTAAATATAAGATTGTCCGTATGGGACTTGAAAGCGAAAGATGGCTGAAGGACATGCCATTTAATGAGAATGTTTCTCCTTTAGACTGGATGGCAGGGGAGACTATGCCGAAATGAAATAACAAAAAAACGAAAAACAGCCATGTGGAAATACCCGTGGCTGTTTTTTGATATTTATAAACACGTGAACATATGTAAATAATTGTAAATAAAACGAGTGAGAAATCAACTTCTCACTCGTCCTCATGTTTCTTATCTTATTTTTGACAAAAAATCAAAGCTCGTCAATTATACCTTGGACCCAACGAACGATATTAGTACGCTCTTCAAGGCTGATCTTCTTTGAGAAGAAGCCGCCGCCGTTTACGTAGTAATCATTATCGATCACATTGGTGCCGGCCTCCTTGAGGATCTCCTTGACCATCTTGAGCGCCTTGGAATCCTTTTCACCGTCAATAAAGAGCGCAACATTGAAAGCGCGCTGAGCGTTCAGTTCACGGCAGAAGAGACGGAGCTTGTCACTGGGCTCACCCTTGAGGGTCATACCGATAACAACCAAACGTTCTTTCTCGCACGGGAATCCGGGCGGGCATGAATCGACAAGACACTTAAATGCCTCTCCGAGAGCATTTGCGAAAGTCTGCATTTTTGCTTTGTCCGATGCGTATACAACGCGCATCTTAATTTCTTTTGCGTCCATTTTTATTCCTCCAGATATGTTTTGATATGTTTTTGACTTTTTTCAGAGGGAGACAGAACAATCACCACGGATTAATTATACAAAATTTGCATTTTGTATAATTGGATCATTCCCTTTAATCCGTCCCCTCCTCAATTCTTCTCAGATTTCCTGATACTGTCAAACTTCCTCTTTGTTGCATTTCCGCCGCGGATATGACGCTCGGATTTATTTTTGTTTAAAATAAGTCTTACTTTTTCATAAAACAAAGGATTGATACTTTGAAGCTTTTCGGTTACATCCTTATGTACGGTGGATTTGCTTATTTCGAATTTTTTTGCCGCCTCTCTCACGGTGCATCCGCTTCTCACGATATGCTGGGCAATCAATTCGCATCTTTCCAAACGATCGTTTGAATTGCTCTCATATTTCATTCAGAGAACCTCGGTCATATATTTTTGTTTTAATATATGACCGATATTCTCCGGCTATGATTCAAAAGTCCGTTCAGTTTGAAAACTTGTAAATTGTTGTAAAATCATACAGCTCGCCGGGACGAAGCACGATGTCTGTGAATCCGGGATGATTGATGCTATCGGGCATCTTCTGCGTCTCGAAGCAGACCGCGCAGTTCTTAAGCTGCTTCACGCCGCCCTTAAACGGAAGATCGTCCTCGTTGATCATATTAGACGTATACACCTGTACGCACGGCTGATTGGTATACACATCCATTTTACGGCCGGACCGAGGATCAACAAGTGAAGCTGCTTTTTTAATTACGTTCTGATCGTAATTGTTGATGATATAATTGTTATCATACCCGCCGCTCTGACGATCAAGCGAAGGATCACCGAAATCCTTTCCGATCGCCTTCGGAGTCCGGAAGTCATAAACGGTCCCCTCAACCTCGGCGAAATCACCTGTCGGTATCAGCTCATAATCCTGATCGTTGATCAGATCGGAATCGACCCACATGATCTGATCATTGATCGTTCCGCTGTCGTAGCCGCCGAGGTTATAGTAATTGTGGTTGGTGAGATTTACGATAGTATTCTTATCGGTCGTCGCCTTATAAGCCATGCTGAGGCCGCCGTCCGCGGTGAGAGAGTATGTGACCTTCACCGTGAGCGTTCCGGGGTAGTTCTCCTCCATGTCAGGGCTGACATACGTAAGCTCGATCGCAGGCTCGGTCGAGCTGTCCTTCTCCACGACATCCCAAAGCCTTTTGATAAAACCGATCTCTCCGCCATGCGCGGAATTTCTTCCGTCATTTGCAAAGACCTCGTATTCAACTCCGTCAAGCGTATATTTACAGCCGCTTATACGGTTGCATACACGTCCGATGATCGCTCCCTGATATCCGCCGGCGTTGAGATAACCGTCGATGTCATCAAAGCCGCAGATAACATCTGCAACATCGCCGTTTTTATCCTTGACCCAAAGATTTACGACCGTTCCTCCGAAATCAATGATACGTGCCGAAACAATCGTATCATTTGAAAGAGTGTATGCATAAACCTCTCTTCCGTCCGGAAGCTTACCGAATAATTCCTTCTTTATCATCTCGAAATCCTCTCTGATTTACTGATTAGTCTGCATAGCCGTTTGGATTCGACTTCTGCCAACGCCATGAATCGTCGCACATATCGACGATATCATACTGTGTCTTCCATCCCATCTCACGAAGTGCCTTGGAGGGATCGGAATAGCACGTTGCAATATCTCCATCGCGGCGGGGCTTGATCACATACGGAATCTTGACGCCATTCGCCTTTTCGAAGGCATTGACGACATCAAGAACGCTGTACCCTACCCCGGTGCCAAGATTGCAGACAAAAAGTCCGCATTTTTCGTCAATCTTGGAAAGCGCGCTGACATGACCGAGCGCGAGGTCAACGACGTGGATATAGTCTCTCACGCCGGTACCGTCGTGTGTATCGTAGTCGTTACCAAACACGCTGAGTTCGGGACGCTTGCCGACAGCCACCTGCGTGATATACGGCATGAGATTGTTCGGAATTCCCTTCGGGTCCTCGCCTATGGTGCCGCTCTTGTGCGCGCCGATCGGGTTGAAATACCTCAGAAGCACAACATTCCATTCAGGATCGGCGTGCTGGATGTCTCCGAGGATCTGCTCGAGCATCGACTTCGTCCAACCGTACGGGTTGGTGCACTGTCCCTTGGGGCACTCCTCCGTTATCGGAATTTGTGCGGGATTTCCATACACTGTTGCAGACGAGGAGAAGATTATATTCTTAACTCCATGTTTGCGCATTACGTCAACAAGCGTC
>CAYVUJ010000108.1:0-5522 GCA_964454825.1 uncultured Lachnospiraceae bacterium
GTCTGCTCGGCCGGGCGAGCGGCGCCGTTGCCGAGGCACATCGTAAGATACAGCACACATCCGGCAACAACGAGCACAAACACAAGCACCGTGAGGAGCAGTCCGATATTGAGCCTCACACCGGCGCGGCGGGTCTTGCCCTGCACGCGGCGCTGAAGCTGTTTGGGGGACAGCTCCTGCCCGACAGCCCTGTCGATCTCACCGTTGGCGCCGCTGTAAGACGCACTCCGCTGAGCGGGAGATCGCTTCGGAGCAGGGCGCTGTGTATCGCCGGTATTCTGACCCGTGCGCATACCTTCGCGCGAAATGTCCGTGGCGTCCGGCTTGCCGTAGCGGACCTCGCCGACATTCGGATCGTCCGTGGAATACGGATCGTAGATATGCTCTTCTCTGTCGTTTTTCATCCAAACCTCCGAAAAAAGCGCGGGAGGCGCCGTCCGCAAGGCAAGCCTCGGGACGGTCCTCCCAACAATGATTATTTCAAAACAGCACAACGACTTACAGTCTCAGCCGCGTACGATTTCACGATGACCTCAGGAAGAATAACGCAGCGCATCATCCTTCGCGTACATGGCAAGTAAAATTACAAGTCTCTACAGACTTTATGCCATGTACATTATTCCATCGCGTCTCTGCGGGAGAGATTGATGCGTCCGCGCTCGTCCGTGCCGAGGTACTTAACGAGCATGATATCACCGACGTTGCATACATCCTCCACCTTCTCGGTGCGCTTAGAGTCGAGCTTGGAAATATGGACCATGCCCTCCTTGCCGGGGGCAAACTCCACAAACGCGCCGATCGGAATGATGCGGGTCACGCGGCCGGTGTAGATCGCGCCAACCTCAGGCTCGAACACGATGCCGCCGATGATAGCGCGGGCCGCCTCGATCGCATCCTTGTCGTAGGAGGAGATGTAGATGGAACCGTCCTCCTCGATGTCTATCTTTGCACCGGTATCAGCAACGATCTTCTGGATGAACTTACCGCCTGTACCGATGACCTCGCGGATCTTCTCCACGGGAATCTTCATGCTGCTCATCTTCGGAGCGTACTTGGAGACCTCGGCGCGGGGCTCGGCGATCGCCTTGAGCAGCACCTCGTCGATGATATAATCGCGGCCCTTGTGGGTCACGGCAAGAGCCTCCTTGATGATCTCCGGCGTAAGGCCGTCAATCTTGAGGTCCATCTGGATGGAGGTTATACCCTTATGAGTACCGGCAACCTTGAAATCCATATCGCCATAGAAGTCCTCGAGACCCTGGATGTCGATCATAGTCTCCCAACGCTCGCCCTCGGTGATAAGACCGCAGGAGATGCCGGCAACGGGAGCCTTGATCGGCACACCGGCATCCATGAGCGCGAGGGTCGAGCCGCAGACGGAGCCCTGGGAGGTCGAGCCGTTGGAGCTGACCACCTCTGACACCAGGCGGATCGCATAGGGGAACTCCTCGACGGATGGCAGTACGGGGAGAAGCGATCTCTCGGCGAGTGCGCCGTGGCCGATCTCACGTCTGCCGGGGCTGCGGGTAGACTTTGCCTCACCGACGGAGTAGCCGGGCATATTATAATGGTGCATATAGCGCTTCTCGGTCTCCTCGGATATACCGTCGAGCATCTGAGCCTCGCTGACGGTGCCGAGGGTGGCGATTGTCATGACCTGTGTCTGACCGCGGGTAAAGAGCCCGCTTCCGTGAGCGCGCGGCATGAAGCCGACCTCTGCGGCGAGGGGACGGATCTGATCCATGCGTCTGCCGTCCACACGCTTGTGGTCGACGAGGAGCCAGTGACGCACGATCTTCTTCTGGATCTTGTAGATAAGCTCGGGGTAAATCGTCTCAAGCTCGGGATATTTCTCTGCAAACTGAGCCATAACCTTGTCCTGCACGGGCTCCATGCGCTCGTCACGGACATTCTTGTCATCGGTATCGAGAGCGAACTTGACGTCATCCTCGACAAATGCAAACACCTCATCGAAGAGGTCGTGATCGAGCTCGCAGGACGGATAGTCAAACTTCGGCTTGCCGATCTCGGCGACGATATCCTTGATGAACGCGACGATCTTCTGAACCTCGTCGTATGCGATCATGATCGCTTTGTACATGTCGTCGTCGGAGACTTCCTTCGCGCCGGCCTCGATCATGACGACCTTCTTATCGCTTGCGGCGACGGTCAGCTCGAGTACACTGCGTGATCTCTGCTCGGAGGTCGGGTTGACGATGAAGCCCTCCTCTTCGGTCATGCCCATGAACACACCGCCGATAGGTCCGTTCCACGGAATATCGGAGATGGAGAGCGCGATGGACGCGCCGATCATAGCCGCGATCTCGGGGGAACAGTCATGATCCACAGACATTACGGTAAGGTTGAGATTGACGTCATTGCGCAGATCCTTCGGGAAGAGCGGGCGGATCGGTCTGTCGATCACGCGGCTCGTGAGGATCGCCTTTTCGCTGGGTCTGCCCTCGCGCTTCAGATAGCCGCCGGGAATCTTACCGACAGCGTACATTCTCTCCTCAAAGTCAACGGACAGCGGGAGAAAATCGATGCCGTCACGCGGTCTTGCGGACGCGGTGGCACAGCACAGGATCACAGTCTCGCCGTAGCGGACAAGCGCCGAACCGTTCGCAAGGCCTGCGAGCTTGCCGGTCTCGACAACGAGCTCCCGGCCTGCCAGGTCCATTTTGAACACCTTGTAGTTTTCAAACATTTTCAAAAATCCTTTCCATAATAAAATACTTGCGGCAAAGGATTTAGCACTTAAGCACGCCTCTGTCGGCGACAGCGGCATATTTAACTGCTAAATTCCCCTGCTCGTCAATTCTGCCGAAGCATAAATACCGCAACGGACGAGACGATACTCGTCCGTTGCGGCACATCCGCTTACTTACGAAGTCCCAGTCTCTCGACGATGGAGCGGTAACGCTCGATGTCGACCTTCTGGAGGTAACCGAGAAGGTTACGGCGGTGACCGACCATCTTGAGAAGGCCGCGACGGCTGTGGTGGTCCTTCTTATTGGTCTTCAGGTGCTCTGTAAGGGTGTTGATGCGGTGGGTAAGGATCGCGATCTGCACCTCGGGAGAGCCCGTATCGCCTTCATGGGTCTTGTACTCTGCGATGATTTTTGCCTTTTCTTCAGTAGTGATCATTTTTTTCACCTCAAATATTATTCGTAACGGTCGCCCGAGTATGCGGCGGGTGAAAAAGCCGAATTGCGGCAATTTTTGCCAGCCGCGGCCGTTTATCCGCAAACCCGGAGGACGTCGCGTAGAGTTATTATAGCACACGATTGATTCTTTGTAAAGGGCTTTTTTGAAAAATCCGGCATCAAGTGAAGATCCCGGACGAAAACAGTCTCATCCAGGGCGTCACCAGCGTTTTTCGTTCAAATCTCAGTTTTATCATCCGGAACAAATGATGAAAACAAGAGCAGCACTGCACATGATATGCGAGCAAATTAAACAACCACAACAGTTGACCTCCGTCGGTAAATTGTAGGATGTGACAAAACAATGTGCATTCAGCTCAAAATATCAAAAACCGACTTGACAAATTGTTCCGGGGTGAATATAATAACACATGGTTAGCGAAGGCTAATCGATATTTTTGCACACCGGTTAGCATATACTAATCAAGTGAATAATAAAAACACGGATGAAAAGAAGGTATAAAAATGATGCCGCTTACGTTAGCAGAAGTAGGAGAAGAAAATATTATTAAAAAAATCGGAGGCAAACAGGAAGTGAAATCCCACCTCGAAAACCTCGGATTTGTTGTGGGAGGCGCCGTTACCGTTATCAACACCATAGGCGGCAATGTGATCGTGAATGTAAAGGAGTCCCGCATTGCAATCAGTAAGGAAATGGCACAGAAGATAATGATCTGATCTTCTGCGGCAGCTTAACTTTATAAATTATACTTTCCAGGGAGGAGAACAGGCAATGAAAACACTGAGGCAGGCGAAGATCGGCGATACGGTTCGGGTTGTAAAGCTTCACGGCGAGGGAGCTGTCAAGCGCCGTATCATGGATATGGGACTGACAAAGGGTGTGGAGGTCCATATCCGCAAGGTCGCACCGCTCGGAGATCCGATCGAGATCACCGTCCGCGGTTATGAGCTGTCACTACGCAAGGCTGATGCGGAAATGATCGAAGTAGAGTAGAACTTATATCGCGCAGGGGCATAAAACCGCCCCTTATTATTAAAAGCATCGGTTAGCTTATGATAACCGAGAAAGTGAGGACACAACGATGGATCTGCGAATTGCTCTGGCGGGCAACCCGAACAGCGGTAAAACGACCCTGTCCAACGCATTGACCGGCTCCAACCAGTTCGTCGGCAACTGGCCCGGCGTTACGGTTGAAAAAAAGGAAGGCAAGCTGAAAAAGCACGACGGCGTGATCATCACCGACCTTCCCGGTATTTATTCTCTCTCTCCCTATACCTTGGAGGAAGTAGTAGCAAGAAATTATCTGATCGGCGAGCGCCCCGACGCGATACTGAATATTATTGACGGAACAAACCTGGAGCGCAACCTCTATCTCACCACTCAGCTCACAGAGCTTGGAATTCCCGTTGTCGTTGCCATCAACATGATGGACGTGGTGCGAAAAAACGGCGATAAGATCAACACGGCGGAGCTGTCCCGTGCGCTGGGATGCAAGGTTGTTGAGATATCGGCGCTGAAAGGCACGGGGATCATGGAAGCGGCCGAAGCGGCTGTGGATGCGGCAAGAAACGCAAAGACTGTGCCCATGCACACCTTCTCCGGCACCGTCGAGCATGCGCTTGCACATATTGAAGAGGCGGCCGTACACAGCTTGCCCGAGGAACAGCAGAGGTGGTATGCCATCAAGCTGTTTGAACGGGATGACAAAGTCCTCGAACAGGTAAAGCTTGACAAATCCGTCCTTGATCACATTGAGGCGGACATCAAAGCCGTCGAAGAAGAAATGGACGACGACGCGGAATCTGTTATCACGAACGAACGGTACATTTATATCGGCGGCGTGATCAAGGGCTGCTATAAGAAAAAATCCGCCGGCAAGCTTTCGACCTCCGATAAGATCGACCGCGTGGTCACCAACCGCTGGCTCGGACTTCCGATCTTTGCGGCCATTATGTTTCTCGTTTACTATATCGCAATGGTAACAGTCGGTTCGGCTGCTACCGATTGGGCAAACGACGGACTGTTCGGCGACGGCTGGCATCTTTTCGGCATCGGCTCGTGTGCTTATTCCGAGGCCTCCGAGGAATACGAAGACGCCGCCCTGATCATCGAAGGTTATGAAGCATACATAGAGGAAAACGGCTCTGCTCCCACCGGGGAATTCCCGTATTACTCCACGGATGATGAAACTCTTGAAGTAACCGAGGAGAGCGCTACCCTTGCAGATTACAGCGATGCGTTAAAGACCGTAGAAAAATACGGTGAAGAGCCTGATCCCGCAGACTACGGTGTGTGGGTCCCCGGCATCCCGGTTCTTGTAGGCGACGGACTGGAAGGGGCAGGCGCGGCCGATT
>CAYVUJ010000109.1:0-5493 GCA_964454825.1 uncultured Lachnospiraceae bacterium
ATCCCGGCGAGGCGGTCGATGTATTTGTCCGGGCGTTGTGTCATCATATGTACATCGAGCGGGATCGAAACAGCGCGCTGGATCGACTTTATCACATCGAATCCGAAGGAGATGTTCGGCACATAAACACCGTCCATGACGTCAAGGTGAAGCATATCGGCGTGCGCAGACTCAGCACGGCGCACCTCGCTCCCGATATCAAGCATATCCGCCGCCAGCACAGACGGCGCTATCATGTTTTTTTTCATAATATCCTCCAAGCTCGGACATAAGCTGTAATTACTCCGGAATACAGGCGGATAATTCTCCTGGGAGCGCGAGGCGCGGGAATTATCCCCTTTCGGACGCCGCCACGCCGAGTGTCGCCCGGCGGCAACGGGCATATTCTGTAATGCGGGGCAAGTGACCCCGCCTGAAACAGATCTTCGCCGCCGCGCCGAAGGATGTTGAAAAACGGACGTAGCAAGCAAAGCACGCGGCGGCGTGTGAAGCGGGTGCGCATATCCCGGCAATCGGGGCGCGCCCGTTTTTTGTGTCAAACGGCTGCGCGCAGTGATGGTCGCGTTACCGTCAGGCAATACACGGGGCCATTGCCATCAGGCAAGGCAGGGTGGGCGCGTTGCAATCAACGGGGCGGCGAAAACGCTCTGCGCGTCAAACAGAGCCGTGTGTTTTTTCCATCAGACAAACGGCATGGGCGGCGATCCCTTCCCCTCTGCCGGTAAAGCCGAGATGCTCCTCCGTGGTCGCCTTGACATTGACCCGGTCCACTGCCACTTCAAGGCCGGCGGCGATCCTTTCGCGCATCCCGGCGATATGGGGAGACATCTTCGGTCTCTGTGCGATGAGCGTCGCATCTACATTCACGATCTCAAAGTGCGCCGCCCGACAGAGGGCGATCGCCCTCCTGAGAAGTTCCATGCTGTCCGCCCCGCGGTAAGCCTCATCCGTATCAGGGAAGTGAGCTCCGATGTCGGCAAGACCGCACGCACCGAAAATCGCGTCGATTACCGCATGGATAAGAACATCGCCGTCACTATGTGCCCTGAGCGCGAAACCGCACTCGATGGGAACTCCGCCTATGATGATCCGTTCCCCCTCGCACACAGCGTGGACATCATATCCGTGGCCGATCCTGAGTCCTGTCATTTGGCGTCCTCCGTATCCGCATCGCGCTGTCGCGCGGATATTATCGCCTCTGCGATGATGATATCCTCTTTGTATGTGATCTTTAAATTCTGTGAGCCGCAGTCGACAAGTGTTACCGAAAAGCCGAGCCGCTCAGCCATCGAAGCGTCGTCGGTGACTTCCACTCCGTCTTTTTTTGCCATATACGCCGCCGCGCGGTACATATTGGCCTTGAATACCTGCGGAGTCTCGGCAAGCCATACTCTGTCGCGGTCGGATGTGCCTGTCACATGCTTTGCGTCGTCGGATATCTTGACCGTATCGCGGCAACGCCGTGCGGCGATCGCCGCGCCGTCACTATATGCTGCGCGGGCGGTTTTTTCAATGATCTCTGTGGTGACAAGGCACCTTGCGCCATCGTGGATCATCACGTACTTTGCGCCTTCGTCGATGGCGTCGCACCCCGCAAGGGACGACTCCTGACGGCTCGCCGCCCCCTTTACGATCTTTGTGAGCTTTTTTATCTCATACTGCCTGCGATACTCTTCGAAGATCTGCATTTCATCCTCGCGGCAGACGACGATCAGCTCGTCAACGACCTCGCACCGGTCAAATGTGATCAGAGTTCTGACGGCAACCGGGACTTTGCCGACGAGAAAATTCTGCTTTTTCACGGAGCCGTCGGGAGCAAAGCGCGTTCCGCTTCCGGCGCAAAGGATCACCGCCGATGTATACGGATGGTCCTTTTTTTCATCCGCCGAGCGAAAAATGTCCGCTATTTTCGTTAAAATCCCGCTCACACTGCCCCCTCCTTCGCAAATCACCGGACCGCACAACGTGCGATCACATAATCATACGCACAACATTTTACCACAAACCGAGAGAAAAAGAAATACCTATGAAGTAATTTTTACCCTCAGATTTGTGTTTTTTACATTTATACTCAAATTTGACAAAAGCTGCTTGAAACAGCGGCCGTAATCTGCTATCATAAGAGAATGAAAATACCTTCCACGAAAGGAACTTGATCTATGTCCACACCTATCCAGATATTTGAAAGGCTTTGTAAGATCCCGAGAGGCTCCGGGAACGAAAAGGCCGTTTGCGACTGGCTGGAGGAATTTGCCCGCGAGAGGGGCCTCTACGTCTACCGCGACGATAAGCAAAACATTCTGATACGGCGCGAAGGCACGGGACGCGGCGTTGTTTTGCAGGGCCACTCGGACATGGTATGCGAAAAAAACGCGGACGTATCGCACGATTTCGAGCGTGATGCGATCGAAACCGTCCTGAAGGACGGTCACCTTCTTTGCGCAAACGGGACCACGCTCGGCGCAGACGACGGTATCGCCATCGCAGTGATGCTTGCCATACTCGAAAATACTGAGCCGACAGTGCCCATCGAATGTCTCATAACCTCAAAGGAGGAGATCGGACTGCTCGGGATGCAGAGCTTTGATCTTTCCCTGCTCAGGGGACGCACGATGATAAATCTTGACTCTATGGACGAGGGAGTGGCCACGGTCTCCTGCTGCGGCGGTGTGCGCTGTGACATCGCGTTACCTCTTCGCCGCTCACACTGTGCCGGGACGGGATACACGCTGCGCGTGCGCGGACTTTGCGGAGGCCATTCGGGAGAGGACATAAATCTCGGAAGAAAAAATGCCCTTCTGACCGCAATCGAGCTTTTGCGTCAAGCCGACGGTGTGCGCATCCGCTCCATCGACGGCGGATCGAAGGACAACGCGATCCCGCGTGAGTGCACGGCAGTGTTCTCAACGAGCGATGCACAGTGTGCCGCGAAGATCGAAAGGCACATCGAGTCGATCCGCGCTGCGCTTACAGAAGACGACCGTGCCTTTTCGGCCGTGCTCGAGCCGACAGCGGTGAGCGAAGCCTTCGGCGTCGAGTTCACCGAAGCGCTGTACAGAATAAGCGACGATATCCCGCTCGGGGTAATACGAATGAATCCGCAGATTGCGGGGCTTGTCCACACATCCGCGAATCTCGCAGTGATAGCCACAGTCGACGACCGCGCAGACATCACGCTCTCCTTTCGCTCGAGTGACGAGAACGCAATCGATGAGCTTATCGCCACGGCCGAGCGTGTCGCGGCAGAATGTGCCGCTTCGATCTCCTTCAGAGGAAGATACCGCGGCTGGGATTTCGAAGAGGATTGTCCGGCAAGGGAGCTGTATCTTTCGGTATATGACGAGCTTTTCGGCTCGCTTGGAAAAAAGGCGCGCTACGAGGGGATCCACGCCGGGCTCGAGTGCGGCATCGTCAAGGCCGCGATCCCGGACATGGACATAATCTCGATAGGCGCAGATATAAGAGCGTGCCACTCGCCGGACGAGACGCTCGATGTCGATTCTCTCGACAGGCTCTACCGGACCGTCGTCGAGATGATCAGACGAATGGCGGAGTAAATGTGCTCCTTCGCGCCCGCTTGTTTTCTGTGCTCACGGTGGTCAGCACTGCGTAACCGGAGCCGCGGCGGCAAACGATCGCGCGTTTTGAAAATGCGCGTATCGCTTTCTTGTTGATATTGCAGATATGTACGCTTACCGAGGAGCTCTTCCTTCGAAGATCGCTTTTTCGGCAGGCGTACTTTCTTATTTCCTCCTCGGAATGGAAGCGGTCTGCTCCGGCGGCAAGATGGAAGAGTATCAGATGCTCCGTATCTGTCAGCGCGAGATAATTCATGTGGAAATACACGCCGTCAGGTTTAACGAGCACATCGCCCGCCGTAAGTTCGCGAGGGTTTATTCCGGTACGCTCCCTTGCCAAAGCGATGACGAAATCGGCAAGATCGCCGTGAAGCTTTTCATCCCATATCACGGCGTCGGGGTTGTACACATGCTTGCCCGAGACATTGACTGCGATCAGCGCCGTTCCTGCGGTGCGTACACTGACAAGCGAAAGCATCGTCTCGCTTACGGCAAAACATACGGTAACAGGAGCACCCTTGAAGTGAGCTGCTTCCTCCGGCGTGCATATCGCACATGCGATCTTCGCGCAAAGAAAACGCTCTCTCAGACAGAGCGAACGCTTGCGGTTACGTCCGTCCACAATAACGATCATCCTAATGACCCTGCCCTTCTTTTCAATATTTCCATCCGTTTCGCCGCACAGCGGCATATTTCAGGGGAATATGAATATATTTTAGTACATCGCCGAATCAAGAAAAGGATGGGATCACAATGTTTATATGCACTCTCAAAGCGTCGAACATTAAATTCTTCGCCGTTATCGTAAGCGCGGTCGCGCTTCTTGTCACGCTTGTCGCAATCACGCAGGGAAGCACTGCGACGCAGACATCGTCCCCGGCTCCGTCCGCGCAGGTCAGCGCCACGCCGGAGGCAAAGATCAGCTTCGAAAAGATCCGCACCAACGATGACCGTGTGTCATTTCTCCGCCAGTTCGGCTGGGAGGTCACCCCTGAGGCGCTCGAGGAGGTCACGCTCAAGCTCCCGGGTGAATTCGACCGCATAATGACCGAGTATAATGAAATTCAGAAAAGCCAGGGACTTGATCTTTCAAAATACAAGGGACAAGAGGTGGTGCGATACACCTATGAGGTAAAAAATTACCCTGATTATAACGGTGAGGTGCATGCGAACATTATCGTATGCAAGAACCGCGTGATCGGCGGTGATATCTGCTCCGCCGATCTGGACGGCTTTATAACCTCTCTTTACCGTCCGGGTATGGACGAAATCACACCGGATCAGGGTAACAATGAGCCTCAGAATCAGCGCGAAAATGCATCCCAGAATCAGGACGAGGGCGCACCTCAGGAGCAGAGTGAGCCGGCTCCGACCATTGCCGAGGTCGATAACGCACCCGAGATCGCGGACGCCGCATATCTGGAATCGGCTCCTTTGCAGTGATCTTTGGTAAATTTTCCCTGTAATATTATACAAGATAGTTTAAAATTTGTCAACATAAAACTCCCGGAGGAACGCCCTCCGGGAGTTTTATGGAAATACCGTACAATTCTGACGGTGCAAGTCGGCCGTCAGAATTTGCGATATTGACTTATATCAACCACCTTGCAAGGATATCGGCATCCTCGCTGTGAAGATAGGTCGCGCTTTGGGGCAAGACGTCAAATTCCCTGCTGCTTTCTCCGGTAAAAAGGTCCTTCATCTCCCGATTTATCTGAAGTCGGCGGCGCCTATCGCCCCTGTTGACAACACCGAGAACAAAATCGCCCTCAGTTTGTCTGGAAATGAGCGCTGATTCGCTGTCAAGCGAGATAAAGGCAAGCTCTCCGTCCCGAAATGCCGCATGACGGCGGCGTATTTTCCCGAGCGCTCTGATCACAGACAAAAGCGCCTGATCCTCCTCGCCCCAGGGAAA
>CAYVUJ010000110.1:0-5472 GCA_964454825.1 uncultured Lachnospiraceae bacterium
CGATATCGAAATTCTGCACTATCTCGATGATTTTTTCGTGTCTGTCCTTTTTCATATCTGATTACCCGTTCCATATTTCAATTTCCGCACATTTTTTCGTTCAGCACTCTTAAAAACTGACTTTTTTTCACATGCGCAAGCTTTGCTTTTTTTTCTGAAACACATACTCTCACCTTATCGCCGGACAAAAGCTCGATCACCTCGTCCCCGTCGGCCGAGAGATATACGTTATCCTTACGCCATTTTATACTGTCTATTGCGATCTTCACGGAGGATGACATAACAACAGGACGCTGACCGATAGCATGCGGACAGATCGGCGTGGCAACAATACAATCGAGTGTCGGGTCGAGCACCGGCCCCCCCGCCGACATTGAATACGCCGTCGATCCGCTCGGAGTCGCGATGATCATCCCGTCGGACTTATACGACTGTGCCCTGACATCGTCGAGGATAAGATCAAAAGTTATGACATGCGGGATCGGCCCGTTTGAGATCACAAGGTCATTGAACGCGGGCCTTGTCAGAGCGATGCTCCTGTCACCGCGATCGACAAAGGCATCGAGCATTATCCGTTCCTCTACCTCATAATCACCGGCGAGGAGTCTGTCGACCATTTCTCCCTCTGTGACCTCGAGCTCCGCCATATATGCAAGGTTTCCGAAATTGAAGCCAATAATGGGAATATCATAAAACTCCCTTGCGGCCGAAATGATCGATCCGTCTCCTCCGAGAACAAAGATCAAGTCCGGAGCAAGCTCTTCGATCTTCCCAGCAAACATTATTTTGCCCGAATATCCCGAATAAAATCCGCTGAGCGTATCCGGAACGATCACCTGCGCGTCTGCGCGGTTTATCCTGTCAAAAAGCGGGAACACTCTCTCGGGTGCAATTTTATTGTCTTTTCTTTGGACAATTGCGATCTTCATTTAGAACTGTCCTTTCGATTTCGTCAAGAGTAAGAGCCGCGCCGGCTTTGCTCTTTTCGGCGCATATGAGGTACTCGACGTTTCCGTCTCCTCCCGTTATAGGAGAGGTCGCAAATGCGCGCGGTGTAAAGCCGCTTTGGATCAGGGAGTCGTACACACGGCGTACGGCGCAAAGACGCGCCTTTGGATCTCTCACGATCCCGCCTCTTGAAAGCTCCTTTTTTGTAAGCTCGAACTGAGGCTTTACCAGGCCGATAAATATTCCGCCATCCTCAAGAACAGACGAAACGGGTGCGTGCAAAAGAGTCTGGGAGATAAACGAAACATCGCAGACGGCAAGCTGTACCACTTCACCTATATCTCCAGGTGTCAGTGCTCTTGCGTTAAAGCCCTCCATTGAGACGACACGCGTATCCTGCACAAGACCCGCATCGAGCTGGCCGTGACCTGAATCGACCGCATAAACACGACGGGCACCGCCAATGAGCAGGACCTGCGTAAAGCCTCCGGTGGACGCGCCGATATCGACGCAGCTCATCCCCGAGGGATCAACCGAGAAACGCTCGAGGGCATACTTGAGCTTCAGCGCTCCCCGTCCCACATACATATTCTCCGTCTCGGCAACCTCAACGGCACACCCCTCCGGCACGTCGTAAGAGGGCTTTGTCACTGTTTCGCCGCCGCATAAGACCGCGCCGGACCTGATAAGCTCCGCCGCGTGGGTACGGCTTCTGGCGAGAGAATTTTCGAACAAATATTTATCAAGACGCATCAGTGGGTTCTTTCAAGCAGATAATCCGCAAGGTCACAGAGAATACCGTCGCGGTCATAGAGATCGATAGCGCGCTTGGCCTCAGCCGTCAGTCTGCGCGCCTCCTCCTTTGCCTCCGCAATCGTCATAAACGATAGAATCGTTACCTTTCCCTGCTCGGCGTCACTGCCGATCGGCTTCCCGAGCGTCTTTTCATCCGAGATCACATCGAGAATATCGTCGATGATCTGAAAAGCAAGGCCGATCGCATACGCATATGCGCGTATATCCGCGCACACCGCCTCGTCCGGCTCCGCGACGGCCGAGTAATATCCGTTTATACATGACGCGGCGATAAGTGCGCCTGTCTTCATCCTGTGAAGTCTGACAAGCTCCTCGTAGGTTGAGGGCTTTTCGCAGAGATCATACTGCTGTCCGCCCATCATACCGAGAGCACCTGCACCCCGGGCGAATTCCAGCAGCACACGCTGAGCGCACCGCGGTGACACTCTTTCATTCGATGCCGCGACCTCGAATGCGAGGCAGAAAAGCTCGTCTCCGCAGAGAAGCCCCTCGGCCTCACCGAACGCCTTGTGGGTCGAGGGCTTTCCGCGCCGCATATCGTCATCATCCATGCAGGGCATATCGTCGTGGACGAGCGAAAAGGCGTGAATGAGCTCGATCGCGGCGGCATACGGCAGCGCGTCGCCAATATTTCCGCCGAAGGACCGACAGCATTCGAGCAAAAGAAACGCCCGTATGCGCTTCCCGCCGCCGAGAACACTGTATTCGCAGGCAGTCCGCAGTCCCGTGTCGCCGCAAAGCCCGGCGTCAAAAATACCGCGCAGATGATCCTCAGTAAGCAGCGCGTCACGACGAAGCAGTTCCTTTATATCGTTTCTCATTGATCCATCGGAGGCATTTCACCCTCCGTCACCTCTCCGTTTTCAGACACCGTAAGCAGTCTGACAGTCTTCTCAGCGTTTTCAAGCGCCGAAGAGCAGAATTTCACAAGCCGTACACCCTCCTCAAAGGCGGCGAGAGACTTATCGAGCGGAACCTCCCCGCCCTCAAGATACATAACGATCTCCTGGAGACGCTTCATCGCATCCTCAAAGGTGATATTTTTTTCTTCCATCAAAATGTTTCCTCAAAATCATTATTTGTCTTTAAGCGTTATATCGGATACACGGGCGAGGACCTCGCCGTCGTTCATCTTCATCACCACATCGTCGTTTACCGACAGATCGGAGGCGTTCTTGACGACCTTTCCGTCAGTCGTAAAAACGGCGCTGTATCCGCGCGACAGCACTGCGAGGGGACTGAGGGAATCAAGCTTACCCGCCACGGCTTCGAGCTTCAGTTCCCGCTGTTTTACAAGGGCGTTCGTCCTTGAAAGAAGCCTTTGTTCGAGTGCGTCAAGCCGTGACCTTCTGTCGGACACAAAATACATAGGCGATGAAAGGACTCTCGCCTCCGAGTATCTTGCCAAAGCCTCACGGAAACGCTCGATCCTTGCCATCACAACCTTTTCTTCGCGCGAAATGAGGTTATTGATCTTTTCGACAAGCTCACGCGTTTCGGGAACCGCGTACTCCGCCGCTGCTGACGGCGTGGGAGCGCGCACATCCGCCGCTTCATCGCATATCGTGAAGTCACGCTCATGTCCCACGGCGGAGATGACAGGTACTTCCGACGCCGCGACAGTACGTGCAAGGCCCTCGTCGTTGAACGCCCAAAGGTCCTCGATACTTCCTCCGCCGCGACCGATAATGATAACATCGACATTGCGGGCGTGATTAAAGTATCTCATTCCGGAAATAAGCTCTCCGACGGCGCGATCTCCCTGAACAGACGCCGGATAAACGAGTATCTTCGCATACGGAAAACGCCTTGTGGATACATTTATAATGTCCCTGACCGCCGCCCCTGTAGGAGATGTGATCACCCCGATCGCACGCGGCCGCTTGGGAAGAGGCTTTTTCCTCTGAGGATCGAACAATCCCTCAGCCTGTAATCTGGCTCTGAGCTGCTCGTAAGCAATATGGAGAGCTCCGATGCCGTCCGGCTCCATAGCGTCGACGTTTATCTGATACTGCCCGCTGGGAACGTATATTCCGACCGAGCCGTGTGCGATGACCTTCATACCGTTCTCCGGCTTAAATTTCATTCTTGCCGAGTTAAACGAAAACATCAGCGCACCGATCTGAGAACCCTCGTCCTTCAGTGTGAAGTACGAATGCTTTGATTTGGAATTTGTCGTGAAATTCGATATTTCACCACGCACAAACAGCCCCGAAAACTGCGGATCGGCCTTGAGGTGATTCGCCACATATGCGTTGAGCTCCATTATGCTGAGCGGAGTCTCAAAGGAGCTTTCAAGCTTCATTTTGCCACCTCCGTTTCAGCCATACCTCTTTTCCATTTCTCAAGTGCAAGGAGCGCACAACCCACGGCATTATCGGACGAAAGCTCCGGCGCGGCATGATATCCGGAAAAAGCAGAGAGCCGTTCTTTGATGTATTCGGAGGACATAACACCTCCCGCATAGACTATCGGTATATCCTGAAAACTCTGTCGCAGATTTTCGGAAAGCCGGCACAGGGTACGTGCGATGAAATCAAAGACGAACGCCGCAGTGCGCGCCTTGTCGCCGCTTTGGTCGTATATCTTGAGGGCTTTGTTCTCAGCTCCGGACAGATTGCACTCGAATCTGTCGACGCAGACTGACATAGCGTCCGGCTTGGCGCCATACGAAAGCGCGAGCGTATCGAGCGCCCGGCCGGCGGGAAAGCTCTCTCCCATGGCAACGCCGACACGGTCAATGAGCTGTCCGGCGTTGAGATCCCTCGTTCCGCCAAGCTTTTGGACAGATATTATCTTCTTTGCGTCCGGAGTCACAAGGGTAAGCTCGGTGGTCCCGCCGGAAACATGAAATGCGGCAAATCGCTTATCTGTCAATGTCAGCGCCGACACGGAGCATAATGCCGCCATGATGTGTCCCGCCTGATGCGAGGATGAAAACACCGGCAGTGCTCTGTCGGAGGCGAGGGCCTTTGCTATCGCTTCACCGACAAGGAAGCATGGCATATAGGAGCCCTCAACCTCGCGTGGAGCAAAGGAATAGCCGACTGCCGCCGGTGAAAGTTCAGATGAATACTCTCCGAGCCTTCGGGTGAGCTCGGAAATAATATCCGGCATGGCCTTCACATGGGCAAACACTGCGTCGCTCTGGCGAAGTCCCCTTTCCCCCGGTGCGACCGGCAGAAGCCGTTTCACATTCGCAAGAAGCGTGCCGTCCTCAAGGACAGCCGCGGCAGACGTGGTGTAATTGCTCGTATCAACGCCGATTACGAAGCGCTTCATTTGCCCTCTCCGTCGGACTTTTGCTCAAAAACGTCCTTGTCATGAGCGACCTTATTTAAAATGCCGTTGACAAATGACGCCTCGTCCTCCGAGGCAAACTCCTTTGAGATCTCGACCGCCTCGTTTATAACCACCTTTGGCGGAACATCGGAATGAAACATCTCAAAAATCGCCAGTCGCAGAACAGCTCTGGCAGTATACGAAATGCGCTCAAGACTCCAGCCCACTGCGTATTCACGAATGAGCGCGTCACTCTCGTCGGCGTTCTGCTCAGCGCGCAAGAATGTGTCTCTGATATAATCGTAGCCCTGATATCCGCGCTCCTCGCATTCTGCGAGATAGATATCCGCCGGGCTCTCATCCGCGCGAAAAAAATGCTCAAATATAAAGGCGAATACGGCTGTTCTCTGAGCATGCCTGCTCAGC
>CAYVUJ010000111.1:0-5451 GCA_964454825.1 uncultured Lachnospiraceae bacterium
GGGCGACGGGGAGGGAGAGAACGCCGACCGTATTGCGGCGGCGAAATCCGCAGACAAGCTGCTCGCCGTTGAGGGAGTCCGCGCGTCCTTTGCGCTCATTCGCATAAGCGGTGTTGTCCACATTTCCGCCCGGAGCAGCGGGGATATCAATGTTCAGCTCATACTCGAACAGCTGAGGGGCGGCGGACATTATGACGCGGCCGGGGCTCAGGTGGAGGCAAAAAGCGTCTCCGACGCGCTCGCGATGCTGAAAAACGCGATCGACGCGTATTTGGACGAAAATAAGTAAACCAAAGGTAAACAAGCGGCCGAAACGGCCGCCGCAGATAAAAAACAAGCCGCAGTGCGGCGGAAACGGAGAAATATTATGAAGGTACTGCTTCTTGCAGATGTGAAGGGTCAGGGTAAAAAGGACGAGATCGTGAATGTATCTGACGGATACGCGCGCAACTTCCTCTTTCCGAAGAAGCTGGCGGTCGTCGCTGACAACAAGGCGATCAGCGACGCCAAGGGACGCGAGGATGCGAAGAGACACAAGATCGAGGTGGAAAAGGCTGCTGCAAACGATATCAAGCAGAGAATGGACGCGGTGCAGGTGAAAATCTGCCAGAGCGCGGGCGCTGACGGCAGACTTTACGGTTCCGTCACTTCCTCGGACATTGCCGACGGTCTGAAGGAACAGCACGGCATCGAGATCGACCGCCGCAAGATTCAGATGGACGGCGCGATCAAGACATTCGGTACATACGACCTTGATGTAAAGCTCTATCCTGAGATCGTGGGCAAGCTCCACGTTCTTGTAACCGAGAAATAATCCCGCGCGGCAAGCGCCGCGATCACTTGGAGGTCTGTAATGAACGAACAGCTATTCAGCCAGATGCCGATGTCTGCGGATGCGGAGATGGCTGTAATTGGCGCGGTGCTTGCAAATCCCGGCAAGATGGATGCGCTCACCGGCTATCTTACGGCTGAGGATTTCGCTCTCGAGGAGCACCGCGCCATCTTCCGCGCAATGCGGGGAATGTATGCGCGCAGTCGATCCATCGATCTGCTCACTCTGATCGACGAGCTTGAGCGCACCGGCGGTGTGGAGGAGAATGACTCCGCATATCCGCGTGACAGCGAGCGCCGCGTGGTGGAGAAGCTGCGTAACCGCGAGAGCATCATGCAGACCCTCAGGCTCATTGCAGAGACGACACCGGATAATCCGAATACGATGGATTATGCGAAGATCGTCCGGGATAAGGCGACACTTCGCGCGCTCATCGAGGCGTCGGATGAAATATCGCAGGCGGCGTACACCGAGGACGGTGAGGCTCAGCAGATCGTGGAGCTCGCCGAAACGCGGATATTCCGCATTGCGGACAAGCGTCAGAATAAGAACTTTGTCAGTATTCAGGATGCGCTGATGATGACCTATGAGCGGCTCAATCTGCTCAAGACTGATCCCGAGAAGGCGAAGGGAATGCCGACGGGCTTCGGCGCGCTCGACAAGGTGCTCGTGGGACTCGGCGCGGGAGACCTTGTGCTTGTGGGCGCGCGTCCGGGTATGGGAAAGACGGCGTTTGCAATGAATATCGCGGTGTCTGCGGCCAAGCGCACAAAGAAAAAGGTGTGTGTGTTCTCTCTGGAGATGTCTGCGGAACAGCTCGTGACCCGTCTGCTTTCGAGTGAGGGAATGATCGACAACTATCACCTTCGTTCGGGAGATCTGAGCGAGGAGGAATGGGAGAAGATCGCTATGACCGCAACAATGCTTGCGGACACCAGGATTATGATCGACGACAGCACCGGGATCACCGTCGCGGGGATGATCTCAAAGCTTCGCCGGGAGTCGGAGGACCTCGGACTTGTGGTTATCGACTATCTCCAGCTCATGCAGGGCGAGGGCAAGCGAAATGATAACCGCGTGCAGGAGGTGGCGTCGATCTCCCGGTCGCTCAAGATCATGGCAAAGGAGTTTGGCATCCCGGTCATCTGCTGCGCACAGCTTTCGCGCGGACCCGAGAGCCGCACGGACAAGCGTCCGATGCTCTCCGACCTGCGTGATTCGGGCGCTATCGAGCAGGATGCGGACAGCGTTATGTTCCTCTACCGTGAGGATTATTACGATATGAAAAATCCGGTCAGCGAGGCGGAGGTCATCGTGGCGAAGAACCGCCACGGCTCGGTCGGAAATGTGAAGCTCGGCTGGTACGGCAAGTACACAAAATTCACCACGATATCCGAGGACGGCGGAGTCTTCGGGGATGCACCGCAATGATGAAAAAAAGCGCGTTTCTCATTCTGCTTGCCGTGCTTTTTACACTCACCTCGTGCTCCGCAGACAGTGAAAAAAAGGCGACGTTCACCGCGATGGACACTGTCATGAGCATCACACTATGGGGCGTACCGGACGCGGACGGATGTATTGCCGAGGCGAAGCACATCGTGGCTGAGCTTGAGGCAGAGCTTTCCGTTACCGACGAAAAGAGCGCACTCTACCGGGCAAATTCCGGGGAAAAGGTCACTCTTTCCGGGAATGCCGCCGGGCTTTGCCGCCGGGCTCTGAGGATATGCGAAAGCACGGACGGCGCTCTTGATATTACCGTGTATCCGCTGGTCCGCGCGTGGGGCTTTACTACAGATCAGTACCGCGTACCGCCTCAGGGCGAGATCGATTCGCTTCTTGCATGTACGGGCTACGACCGCCTGAGCATTGATGAGAACGGCGTGCTCAGCCTCGGCGAGGGAATGATGCTCGATCTCGGGGCGGTGGCGAAGGGATATGCCTCCGATCTCATATGCGATATGCTGAAGGGGCACGGCGTTGCCTCGGCGATGATCAATCTCGGAGGAAATGTACGGACTCTCGGAAAAAAGCCCGACGGCTCGTCCTGGCGTGTGGGAATTGCCTCTCCGGACGGCGACGGAAATGCCTGTGTGGTGGAGATCGGAGAGGGGGCGGTCGTCACCTCTGGCTCATACGAGCGTTTTTTTGAGTCGGACGGCATGCGCTACTGCCACATCATCGATCCGGCGAGCGGATATCCCGCAGATTCAGAGCTTCTTTCGGTAACGGTCATCGGTGAAAACGGCTTTGAATGCGACGCGCTTTCGACGGCGCTTTTTGTGATGGGGCTTGACGGCTCGGGCGACTATTGGCGGCAAAACGGTGACTTTGAGATGGTTCTTCTTACGGACGGCGCCGTGTACGCCACCGAGGGGATCGCGCCGTCCGTGGAGCTTGCACAGAACGCGCCCGGCGATGTGATTAATGTGATAAAAAGATGATTAAAACAAGATATTGGATGATTGCCGTCGCTGTGATCCTTGCCCTGTCAGGCGTGAGCGCGGCTGTTATTCTGGCCCGGCGCGCAGACGGCATGATGGCGAGGATAATCCTCGACGGCAAGGTCGTGCGCACTGTGGCACTCGATGCGGCGGCGGAGCCGTATGAATTCGACGTGACGTCCGAGTACGGCACAAACCGTATTCGGGTGGATGGCGGGCAGATCTGCGTCACCGACGCCGATTGTCCCGATCGTCTCTGCGTGAGGATGGGGTGGCGCAAAAACGCTTCGCTCCCGATCGCATGCCTGCCGCACCGGCTCGTGATAGAGATCGCGGATGCGGCCGGCGCTGACGGCGTCGACGCAGTCGCGGGGAGGATGCCATGAGAGAAAACGTGAAAAGACTCACCTTCGATGCGTGTCTCACGGCCGTGGCGCTGACGCTGTTTGTTATAGAGCTCCAGCTTCCGCCGCTTGTCCCGGTATTGCCGGAGATCAAGCTCGGACTTGCAAATGTGATAACCCTCGTCGCCGTGTTTTTGCTCAGGCCCTCCGACGCCGCGGCGATACAGTATGTGCGCATCCTTCTCGGATGTCTTTTCTCCGGACGCATTACCGCGATGGCATACAGCCTTGCCGGCGGGACGCTGTGCCTTGTTGCAATGCTTCTCATGAGGCGTGTCCTCACCGACCGTCAGGCGTGGGTCGCGAGCGTGGCCGGAGCTTTGGCGCATAATGCCGGACAGCTTGCCGTGGCGGCGTTCATGCTCGGTACGTCGCAGATCGCGGTGGTTTATCTTCCGATTCTCGCCTTTGCAGGGACCTTGGCGGGCATATTCACGGGAGCGGCGGCGACGGCGGCGCTTGTACCGCTTCGGCGGATCATCTTTAAGGACAAAAAATAGTATAGGCATATGAAAATGCTACTGCGTATTCCGCCGGCAGTGGTACAAGAAAAGCATCGTGACTATAAAAACGATCGGGACGCCGTCCGCTTGGACGGGGTCCCGATTTTACGTGCGCTTCGGTCAATTTTCCGGAATCTTTTTTGCGATCGAACGGTTGGTGTATTCCTTTTCGTCGGTGACCTCGCGGATAAGCTTGACGTACGGTGGAAGCGTGAAGTCCTCCTCCTCGCTCCCGAGCTCGATCTCGAGCAGCGCGCGGTCCTGCCAGAACGGGAACAGGTCGATCTCCCACGTGTGCTTGCCGTCCGGGATGCGGATACGTGTTTTCCGTATCATGCTCAGCTCGGCGTCGCGCTCGCACATCAGTGAGTCGTACTCGCCGCGCGTGATCTCCCACTCGTTCTCGATCCGGGTGATATTTGTTACATGGCGCTTTTCTGCGAAGAAAAACCGCTCCGTGCCGCCGGAGATCACCCGTCGGATGCGCCTTGTCTCACCGGGCAGCGCGGTGAGGTATGTCTGCTCGATCTCCCACATTTCGCCCGTGAGCGAGGAGACATCCGGACGGCGTATCAGAAATTTTCGTTCTATCTCAAAAGCCATATAAAGCCTCCGTAAATTTGGTTTGCCGGGTACATTATACACCGTGTCGCAGGCAAATGCAACGGTGCGCGTTGATTTTCTCGCCTCTTACGAGAAACCGCGGCGGCGCTTTCTGCGTATTCTGTTTATGTGGCGCTCAAAGTCGCCGCTTTTGATAAGCTGTGCGATAAGATACTGCTCGAACACCGGCACGGTGCAGGAATAGAACCCGAGCTTCTTTTCGAATTCCCCGGCAAGCGCGGGCGAAAGGACCATGTATCCCACGCGGATCGAGTGCGCGATCGTATGTGAGAAGGTATTGAGATATATCACCGACGCGCTGTCGGAGAGGGAGAACACGGTGTCCTCGTTTTTCATCGACACGGTGAGCTCGCTGTCGTAGTTGTCCTCAATTATAAATCCGCCGCGTTTTTTCGCCCAGCGTATGTATTCCCGGCGCTTGGATGCACTGGCGCTTATGCCGCTCGGATACGAGTTGAACGGTGTGATGTGGAGAACCGACGCCTGTGATGCCGCAAGCGCTGCGGAACTTATCCCGTCGTCCGTAAGTGGCAGAAGCTCGCATCGCGCGCCGTTTGCCTCATAGACCTGACGTATTTTTACATAGGACGGATCCTCGAGCGCGAACAGACGCCCGGCTCCGAGAAGCTGTACGATCAGGCTGTAGA
>CAYVUJ010000112.1:0-5443 GCA_964454825.1 uncultured Lachnospiraceae bacterium
ATGCGCCGATAGGCATGATTTCCGGGAGTCTGTCCTCGCTCAGACCGATCACATCGAGTATCTCAGAGTCCCAGCGGCATGCTGAGATGTCGAATATCTGACGTATCGCTGCGTTTGTCGGATCGGTCACATATCTTCCGCAGAGGCGGTAGTTCATAAATTCAATAGTGGACGGGAAGCATGCTGCCTTTTCAAATACCTCCGGCATATTGTGCTTCATCCAGAGGAGCTTTGCCGCGTCAAGCGTCGCAGAGAGCTGCCATCCGCATTTGCGGTAGATCGCCTCGGCTCCGACCTTGTCCAAAAGGAGCGCGCACTCGTCGGCGGAGCGCGAATCCATCCATGTTATTACCTCCGACAGCGCATTGCCGTCGGCGTCCGCCGCCAGCATGCTTGCCCCCTGGGTGGACATTGCGATCGCCTTTATCTGAGCCTTGTCGACCCCCTCGCATGCCTTTCTTATGGCGTATACCGCCGCATCCCACCAATCGTCAGCGCTTTGGGAGACCCAACCGCTCTTCGCAGAGACGAGTTCATACTCCTTGTAGCCGCCCGCGAGGATTTTTCCGCTTTCATCGACAAGAACCGCTTTTGTTCCGGTTGTTCCGACATCAAGTCCGATTACATACATATCTTATGCCTTTTTAAGCCTTTCTTTCGTGTTCTTTTCCGATATCATACCATACAATTTACAAAAGTTCAAGTCACTTACGCCAAAAATGCCGTTTTTCGTGAATTTATCGGTAATCGAAGCAAAAAACACTGCATACACATTGTACCTCCTGAATGGTGGCGACGTAATGGCATTTTGCTTGCCGCACGGGGCATTTATCGCTTGACAGTACGGGAATTGTGTGATAGAATGTATTCATGGAATAAAAGACCAAACTTTCATTTGAAAGGAGCAAAATATGGGACTTATCAAGGCCGGGACCGGCGCGCTCGGAGGCACACTTGCGGACCAGTGGAAGGAGTTTTTCTACTGTGAGGCGCTCGACAAAAGCGTACTTGTGACAAAGGGTCAGAAGCGCGTCTCAAATCGTTCGTCCAACACAAAGGCAAGCGATAATATCATATCAAACGGTTCCGGTATCGCTGTTGCCGACGGACAGTGCATGATGATCGTCGAGCAGGGAAAGATCGTTGAGGTCTGCGCCGAGCCGGGCGAGTATACATACGATACCTCCACGGAGCCGAGCATTTTTGCCGGAAGCCTCGGAGAGAGCATCATCGCAACCTTCAGAACTATCGGGCGCCGCTTCACATACGGCGGGGATACTGCCAAGGATCAGCGTGTATATTACTTTAATACAAAGGAGATTCTCGACAACAAGTTCGGCACGGCGACACCGATTCCGTTCCGTGTTGTGGATTCACGCATAGCCTTTGACATGGACGTTTCTCTTCGTGTAAACGGCGTGTATTCTTATAAAATTGCGAACCCGCTTCTGTTTTACACAAATGTGTGCGGAAATGTTGAGCGGGAGTATCTGCGTGAGGAGATCGATCACGTGCTTAAGACCGAGTTCATCTCTGCTCTCGGCCCGGCACTCGGAAGGATATCCGAGCTCGAAGTCCGTCCGAATCAGATCGTTAACCATATGCCTGAACTGTCCGATGCTGTCAACGGCGTTCTGAGCTCAAAGTGGGCAGAGCTTCGCGGGCTCGCGGTCGTATCCATCGCGATGAATCCTCCTACTCTGACCGAGGGGGATCAGGAACGGCTCAAGGTCGCACAGGAGAAGGCGCAGGAGGCGGCGATGTACCGCGATCCGAATGCCGCGGCGTCTCTCATGGCCTCCGCCGCCGCAGATGCAGTCCGTAGTGCGGCTGGAAACGACAGCGGCGCGATGAACGGCTTTGTCGGCATGGGAATGGCGATGAATTCCGCGATGGCGAATACTGCAAATTTGTTTGCAATGGGAAATCAGGCCAAGCAGGATCAGAGTCCCTCTGCCGCGGCTGATTCATGGGTCTGTGCAAAGTGCGGCGCGTCGGCTCACGGGAACTTCTGCGCACAGTGCGGAGAGAAGAAACCCGCCTGTGCCGAGTGGAAATGCACAAAATGCGGAGCTTCCAACAAGGGGAAATTCTGCTCGAACTGCGGTGAGAAAAAGCCTGCTCACTATAGATGCGATAAGTGCGGCTGGGAGCCGGAGGACCCGGCAAACCCGCCGAAATTCTGTCCGGAGTGCGGTGATGCGTTTAACGGGGACGACCTGAAATAATGCACGGTATTTCTTGCGAATCAGACGAACGTTTCCGATCGCATACAGGCGTTTGAGTTTTTGCGGAAATGAGGGACAAATGGCACCGTTAAGAGAATATAAATGTCCGTGCTGCGGTGGACAGATCACATTTGAGGCAAAGCTTCAGAAGCTGAAGTGCGAGTACTGTGACACGGAGTTTGACATCGAGACACTTCGTCAGTATGACGAGGACCTGTCTCAGGACGCTCCCGACAGAATGGAGTGGAACACAGCTCCGGGAAGCGAATGGCGGGAGGACGACGAACATGCAGGAATGTATGTCTATTCCTGCGATTCCTGCGGAGGCGAGGTCGTCGGTGACGCGACGCTGGCCGCCACGCGCTGTCCGTACTGCGACAATCCCGTTGTCATGACGGGGCAGCTATCCGGCGCGCTTAGGCCGGACCTCATAATCCCTTTCAAGCTCGATAAGAGGGCGGCAAGGGACGCGTTTTTCGCGCATCTGAATGACAAGAGACTGCTCCCGAAGGTGTTCAGGGAGCAAAGCCACATCGATGAGATAAAGGGCGTGTACGTACCGTTCTGGCTTTTCGATGCGGACGCGAGGGCGAGCATCCGCTACCGTGCGACAAGCATTCGTGCGTGGAGCGACAGCCGTTATAACTACACAAAAACGAGCTATTTCAGCGTCACCCGCTCCGGGTCGATTGCATTTGAACATGTTCCGGTCGATGGCTCGTCGAAGATGCCGGACGATCTGATGGAGTCGCTCGAGCCGTACGATTTTTCGGCCGCCGTGGACTTTCAGACGGCATACCTTGCCGGGTATCTCGCGGATAAATACGACGTCGACGCAGGTCACAGCGTCGACCGCGCAAACGAGCGCATCAAGCGAAGCGTGGAGAGCGCCTTCGCGGATACCGTCACCGGATTTTCTTCCGTCACCGCGGAGGCGAGCAGTGTTTCGCTCTCGAACGGCACGGCGCGATACGCGCTTCTCCCCGTGTGGATCTTGAACACCGCCTGGAACGGTCAGCGTTACACCTTTGCGATGAACGGACAGAGCGGCAAATTCGTCGGCGATCTTCCGCTCGACAAGAAGGCGTATCTCAGATGGCTCCTCGCGTTTTCTTCACCCGTCGCTGCGGTGCTGTTCGCGCTAATCATGCTATTCAGGTAAGGCGGTGACGGTATGAAATATATGAAAAGCAGGCGATCATCGGCGCGTTTGGTGGTTCGGGCATTTTTCTCGGCGCTTTCCATTGCGACGGTGCTCGCCCTTACGATGACGCTTGCCGCATCACTTCTCGTTTCGCCGGTCCTTGCGATAGGGCCGCCGGGAAGCGTCACTCGCCTCGATGACGGCGCGGCGCTTTTGTCCCCGTCTCAGAAGAGTGACCTGAGCGCCGAGCTCGACAGGGTATCGAACGAGTTAGGCTTCGATATCGTATTCGTTTCGACGAACACGATCGGTCGAAAGACTCCCTCCCAATACGCGGATGATTACTACGATCAGCATGGCTACGGCGTGGACGGGATCCTCATGCTCGTCAACATGGGCGAGCGTGACATTGCTTTTTCCACGGCGGGCAAGTGCATCAGGATTTTTACGGATTATGGGATCGATTACCTCATAGACGATGTGGGCGACTATCTCACGGACGGAGATTACGGCGACGCGGTGGAGAGATTCATCGAGCGCTGCCGCCTTTTCACCGAGGAGTACGAGAGCGGCGCGGCGTTCGATGTTGATAACAAGCTCCCACTGCGCGCCGGACAGATCGCCGTGCGCGCAGGCATATCCCTCGCGGTGGGGTTGGTTGTCGGGTTGATCGCGGTCGAGACCATGCGCTCGAAGCTGCGCACCGTGCGCACTCAGCCGGCGGCGAGTGCGTACATACGCGCTCAAAGTCTTGCAATCACAGAGGCGCGGGATGTGTTCCTGTATTCGAACATCGTGCGGACTGAGCGACCGAAGGCGAACAGTTCAAGCGGCGGCGGTGGTTCGAGAACACATACCTCCTCCGGCGGAGTTTCCCATGGCGGAAGAAGCGGCAAGTTCTGACACCGATTTTTCCAAAGGGGAGCAGAAAATGTACCTTAAAGCGCAAGCTTTTAAGATATCAAATCAAAAATCTATTTTCATTAAGGAGAAAAAAGTATGAAGTGTTACAAATGCGGCTGCGAAAGCCCGGAAGATTTTGCCTTTTGCCCCAAGTGCGGCGAAAGGCCCGGTGGTGAGTTTCATGGGAACGATATTTTTGCGCAGAGCGCACAGGGTGCGCAGACAGGCGCCGCAGCACAACGTGTCCTTACGTCACTGAAGGACAGCTTGTTCCTTGTGCTCTGCATCCTTTTCACTGTGGGCACGGCGATATCTGTTTTAAAGTTTGATATTTCGGTTATCAATATCCTTCTGACAATATTTCTTTGGCTTGCCTATGTGAAGGCGCAAAAGGGCGATGCGGGCAAAGAGCATCTGCGGTGCGTAAGCGGAACCGTTTTTGCCTCATATGTGCTAGCGTATGTTGCCTGCGGCGCCGCAGCTTTGGGCGGACTGATACTGATTGTGTTCGGCGGAAGCATAAAGTCAGCTATTACAGAGGTCATGGGGAGTTTGGACGTTGACTTATATGGGGTGCTCGGTTATGAATGGTTCAGTGACTTGGGCTCAGTGATTTTTTCACTGCTTGGCTTTGTACTTATTATCATTGCTGTCGTCGGAGCGCTTTTCAATTATTTCGGAACAAGAAACATTCACCGTTTTGTTCAGTCCGTGTACATGGGGCTCGATGATGAGAGCGTACATCCCGTCAAGGTCAATGCGGCCGGCTCGTGGATTCTGGTATTCGGTATTTTCAGCGGTATCAGCGCGGTTTCTTCACTGTTTGGAAGTGAGTTTGTGGATTTTATTTCCTCCGGTGCCACCTGTGCCGCAGAAATTATAGGCTATATGATGATAAAGAAATACTACAACTGATACGCAGTTTGACTGAGGCAACAAAAAATACGGCGGGTTTATCCCGCCGTATTTTTTTCTTGTGATGCTGATTATTCCACGGTGTTGTTTTCCACAGTGACAGTGCTGATCTTTGACGGGTTTACCTTCACCGGTGAGTACGGCACTGTCAGATGATCGCTTGTGATCCAGGTGTTGCCGCAAATGTGGGATTCGTCATAATCCGCCCCGAGCAAGGCCACGCGGCCGCTGTTAGCACGGTTGACGCCCTCGA
>CAYVUJ010000113.1:0-5393 GCA_964454825.1 uncultured Lachnospiraceae bacterium
CGAATAAAAGGCCTTTCCGGTAATGGGGCGGGCTATATCCTTGTGCAATCGGTATTGTAAGCGAATGGGAGCTTTTGTACGTTGCCCGGAAAAGGCAAAAAAGGAGCTAAGTGATGGGGCTTTTCTTTAACGGCGGCTTTGAGATCATGTCTTTCCTGATGTTCTTTTTGGTGTTCGGCATTATTCTGTTTACGATCATCAGAGGGCTTCTTCAGTGGAATAAGAACAACCACTCCCCGAGGCTTACTGTCGATGCAACCGTGGTGTCCAAACGTATTTCTGTCTCGCACCATCATCACGTAAATGCAGGAGATGCCAGCGGCGCACACGGATATCATACCACGACCGGTACATGGAACTATGTGACCTTCCAGGTGGAAAGCGGTGACCGAATGGAACTGCAAGTCTCCGGCCGCGAATACGGGATGCTCGCCCAGGGAGATCACGGGAAGCTGACTTTTCAGGGAAATCGCTATCTCGGCTTTGAAAGAAGTTATTGATTCCGGATGTTCGTGCATTGGTGCAACGGCATCGCAATTAGCTACGGCTTTTATGAAATTATCCCCGGCAGGGTTTGTTCTGCCGGGGATTTTTAGACTGTTGTCAGTGAATGTCTGACGGTTTCGTCAATATCTGCGGAAATTTTCCTTTAGACCGAACCTTTTGCCCTGAAAAAACGTCTATAATAGTGAAATCGGTTTCAAGGAAAAAAGCAGCTGCGAGAAGAATGCACGACATTTTCGTGCCGCAAACAAGAAAGCACCGTATAACAAAAATACGATGCTCGTTAGTTGTCGGTGCCGGCCATCTGTCAGCACTGCCGACGGAAAAGAGGTGATAATATGGATGACTTTGAAAGTCAGCTTGCCGAGTGCAGAGGGGCTGTGGAACGCTTCGTGTATTACAGGATGCCGAACAAATACGATGCGGATGACGTGCTTCAGGACACATATCTGAGCGCCCATCTGAAGTACAGCGAGCTTAAAGACAAGTCCTGCTTTAAGCCGTGGATTCTCTCTATCGCGCGTAATAAGTGTACGGATTTCTTCCGGAAAAAGGCTAACGAATTTGCGATCCCGCTCGATGATCTGACCCAAAGACAGCTTGCTTACGGACGTGGCGGCAGGAGCGAGATCACGGCTGTGCGTGACACCCTCGATTCGCTGAAGGACCGCGACAAGCAGATACTGTATCTCTGCTTTTTCCAGAATATGCCGCAGGCTGATATCGCAAAGAAGTTTGGGATACCGCTTGGTACGGTGAAAAGCAGACTGCATACGGCAAAGGAGCGCTTCAAAGAAAAATATCCGTATTCACCGAGAACAAAAGGAGATGTTGCTATGAAAAGGTTACCCGAATACCTGCCGGAATATGCGATCGAAAAGCTCGACGGCGAGGCGTTCCCCGTGAAGTTTGAGGAACTGCCCAACTGGTTTATCATCCCGAGAGAGGGGGAGAGTGTCAGATGGGCAAGCTACGATATGCCGTCACGAAGAAAAACGGAGGAATGCTTCTCAACGGCGATCGGAAAAGTTGAGCTGCATGGAGTTACAGGCGTGGAGATAAGAAGTGTATTCAGCGGAGAGGGTTGCGACGAAAACGAGCACTTTTATCTGGCACAGCTTACGGATACCCACTGCCGTTGGCTTGGTGAACGTTATTTGAAGTCGGACGGCGTTTGGCATTGCCTGACTTTTTTGGATGGCGAAGCTTTTACGGATGAATGGGGATTCGGTGAAAATAACTGCGGAGTTGAAACTGACCTCGTTCCGAATGGCAAGATAATACTATCTGACGGCGCTTTGATTTGCCCTGGAAACGATCGTTGCTTTGATGTGGTCGGACGTTATTCGGTGACTCTCGGCGGCAAAAAATACGACACTGTCCGTGCACTCGAGTATTTTCCGAATAGTATATTGACGGAGTCGTATATCGGTCGGGATGGCCGCACGGTACTATGGCGAAGATTCAATTGTGACGGATTCGGCTGTGATGGTCAAAAGTGGTCGGAGCGTTTCCCGGACAATGAAAGGCTCAACATAAACGGTGATGTCTACGTCAATTGGTATAACTGCATCAGCGATCACATTCTGTGAGGCCTGAACATAAGAACTCCCCTGCAAGTATACTTGCAGGGGAGTTCTTGTCAGCGTTCACGCCCATCTTGCCTCGTCCTCGGCGCTTACCACCGGATCGAGTGTTTCTGAGCCGAGCATGACCCTCATGAGCATGATAATATCACGTGCGTTGATCATGCCGCTTCCGTCAACGTCGGCACAGGGAAGGGAGATCGGTACATCAGCTCCGAGCATATGCTTCATAATGATAATAATATCACGTGCGTTGAGTCTTGTGTCGCAGTTGGCGTCACCGCGTATCAGAGTAACGGACGCATCGCGCTCCCATAGGCCCCTCACGGTTGTATTCCCGGTGATCTTGACGGTACTGTTCGGTGACAGCGCTTCACCGCCGTCGACGCTCCAGCCGGTAAACGAATAGCCGTGCCTGAACAGCTCCCGGGCATCCGGAAGAGTGAGATCTGCGCCTATGTGCATCGGTGTTGATGCAAGGTTTGAGGCGCAGTCGGTGATGTATTTCACGGACAAAAGTGTGCCGGATATGTATGACATGTAGCTCATATCGCTCCAGCCGAGGCGGGTCTTGCCCCAAATCTCACCGGATTCAAGAACCGTGACGTCGATTATGCGGATTTGACTGTCCTGTGTCCAGATGCTTACCTGAGGATAGTTTGTCCCCGGTCCGCTGCGGACATTGAGCTTTTCTGTGTTTACCATCCAGAGTTCATAGGGAGTATCGTCATCGATCACACCGCTGCCGCCGAAGAGAGGCCAGTATTTTGTCCGCGCAAGCTCTCCGCGCAGCTCTGAATTTTGCTCCTTGTTTGCCGGGATCTCAAAATTATAGCACCAGTAGTATGCGGCGTCATACGCGCCGTCTGCGGTATCCCCGACTGAACGCAGGTAGTTCATTATCTTCGGGAGGGAGGAGAGCTCATAGTTCAGAAATTCGAGCTGTCCATTAAGCGAGGTGTAGTCGAGCGAATTTTTCGCACAGTAATTTTTGAGGTTGTCGAAGCGCGCGGCGTGCCACTGACAGATACCGTAGCTTGTGCCGTTGTCGCCGTATATGTTCGGATTAAACGCGGATTCTTTTTCTATGTTCGCAAGGACACCGCACGCGGCGGCAGAATTGAAACCCATCCGGTTGATCAGATAATCGAATATGGTTTCTTCGACGCTTTGGGCGGATACTGTGCAAACGGCGCCGAATGTCATGATGAGTGCTGTCATCATCGCCAGAATACGAATCTTACATCGGTGAAAGTACATAGAGTCTTCTCGCTTTCTGCTGATTGGAATCGAATTAACGGTATCATTGTATCATATTTTCTTTTCAATTGCAATACATCAAAACAAAATGGTGAAAAATGGTTGCTGTGAAAAACGGTTGCTTTGTGTAAAATGACGATTTTGATCGGGGTTTTGCGGTTCACCGTGCGGCGCCATGGCAACGCGGTGCCTAATATGCGGTGTGTATTGACAAACGTGTATAAGTGTAGTACAATTATGCATACCAAATACATGAGGCGTCTTTTGCCTCGGGGGTGAATTATGTACAGATATAAGCATGTCATCGTCGTCGGTATCGACGGCGCAGGGAATTTCTATAAGAACGCCGATACTCCGACCATCCACAGTCTTTTTGAAATGGGCGCGGGGAGCGATATGGTCCTAACCTCGATCCCGACCATCTCGGCCGAGTGTTGGGGGTCGATGCTGATCGGTGTCGCGCCGGATAAGCACGGTCTTACGAACGATATAGTTTCCTCTGCGCCGTATGAGAGCGAAAGGTATCCTACGGTCTTCAAGATGATCAGGGACGCTGTGCCGGACGCCGAGCTCGGTGCGTTTTGCAATTGGAGTCCGATCAATGCTGGGATCGTGGAGCGCGGTATCGGCGTTACCTTCGAGACGGGCGATGACGGTGTGCTGACCGATAAAATATGCGACTACATAAGGGATTCCAAGCCGACGTTCCTGTTTGTCCAGTTTGACTCTATCGACGGTGCGGGTCATGCCTACGGATACGGCACCGAGAAATATCTCGCCGAGCTTTCACGGGCCGACGGCTATGTCCGGAGGATACATGAGGCCATAGGTGAGGCTGGTATTGCGGATGATACGCTTTTTATTGTTACCGCGGATCACGGCGGGCATGATCATAGTCACGGGGGTACGACGGATGAGGAGAAATACGTTTTCCTCGCGGCCGTCGGTAAAAGTGTCCCCGCCGGGGCGAGGATCGAGCTTGAGGTGAAGGATATCCCCGCGATCGTTACGGCCGCGCTTGGTGTCCCCGCCTCCCCCGATTGGGATGCAAAAGTCCCGGACGGACTGTTCGCAGAATGACATTGCGCCCCGGCGCCGTCTCGCGCAAGGTGCTATCTCGCGCAAAGTGCGTCATCTCGCGCAAGGCGCCATCTCGCGCAAGGCGCGCCGTCTCACAGCCCGTGAACGCGTCGCCGACGCTTCTGTCATAGCATGTCCAAACCAAATACAGACCACAAAGGAGCGGATCGTTCGATCCGCTCCTTTGATTTGCTTGTGCTCACAGAATGATGCAGATGAGGCCGCCGGAACCCTCGTTGATTATGCGCGCCAGCGTCTCGCCGAACTTTTCCCGCGCGTCATCCGGCATGTGCTCGAGCTTGGCGTGGAGTCCCTCGTTCACAAGCTCGTACAGACTCTTCCCGAGCATGTTGGACTCCCATATCTTTGCGGGGTCGTCCTCGAACTCACGGAGCATGTACTTTATAAGCTCCTCGGATTGCTCCTCTGTGCCGACTACCGGGTTGATCTCCGTCTCGATCCCCGCGCGGATCATGTGAATGGAGGGCGCCTTCGCGCAGAGCTTGACACCATACCCGCCTGGCTGCTTGACGATCTGCGGCTCCTCGAGGCGCAGATCGGAGATCGCGGGCATCACGATGCCGTAGCCCTTTTCGTTCACCATGTCGATCGCTTCGGAGTATTTTTCCCACTCGCGCTTGGTGTCCGCCAGATCGACCAACGCCGCCAGAAGCGAGCGCTGTGAGGTCACATCAAGCCCTGTCAGCGCCGAGACGGTCTCATAGTAGAGTGCGTCGGGGAGGGTGACGTCGACGACTGCGTCGCCGGTCGCAAGCGAAAGCGACGAGCAGCGCGCCTCGACCCCGGCGTTCTTCCCGAGCCGTTCGGTCATGATTTCGGCGATGTTCGGAACAAACTTCGAGGTGACGTCACCGACCTTTGATATCCCGTGTGTGCATTCAGCGCAGGCGGAGAGAAAGGCGTTTCTCAGCTCGTGATCCCCGTCGAGCGCGCCGATCCACT
>CAYVUJ010000114.1:0-5381 GCA_964454825.1 uncultured Lachnospiraceae bacterium
GCTGTATCCGCCGACGCGCACGATCAGATCGCGGTGGTTGTCGGGGTCCTTCTGAGCCTCGAGGAGCTCCTCCTGGCTGACGACGCTTACAGTGTACTGCTGACCGCCGCCTTCAAAGAAGGTCTTTGCCATCTGGATGAAGGATTCCTTGCCCTTCGGTGTGTTGAATACCGCCTTGTCGTACTTCACCTGCAGGATAAAGCCGCTTCCGCTGTCAAGATGGTGATACTTGAGCGCAGAGTTGATAAGCGCTGTGGGACCGCAGACGTCACAGCCGGGCACGGCTCCGATCGCATCGGCGATGATCTGCTCACGCTCGAAGCGTCCGTTCGGCAGAGCCGCGGTCGCGCGGGCGTTTGCCGCCGAGCCGTTGAAGGGAGAGCATCCGCCCATGAATACGCCGCCGCGGTATGTGCGCTGCCGCTTGAGAATGGTGAAGAAGCGGTTGACGATCTTCGCGGTGATCTCGTCGACCTCCTCGATGTCGTTTCCGAACTTCTCACAGCGCGAGAAGTCGAGACGCATGTCCTCATAGCCCTCCCAGTTCTTCTCAAGAGCCGTGATGAGCTGATCCATCGTGTACTTCTTCTCGGTAAATACGAGCTTTTTGACCGCCCAGAGGCTGTCTCCGGCATCGGACATCGCCTCGCAGCGAATCTGGCCGTGACCGTAGAGCGGACCGCCGTTGCGGTAGTCAAAGCCCGACTCAAGACAACCCTCGATGAGGCAGGAACGATACGGATTCACCTCGTATGCGGCGCGGCGCTGCTGGTATGAGTTTGAGCTCATGCAGGTGAGCGTGGTGACATACTCGAGCTGCTTCATGAATGCCGCCTCAAGCTGCTCGTAGGAGGTGAACTCCCGCGCATCACCGGTGTGGATCGATTCCTGATCGTGCTCCTCTTCGTCGGTGAAGTAGCTCATTCCGTCGTGGAGAGCGTACTCGAGCACGCGGCTGAAGATCACCACGCCGTCCTCCAGACCCATGTGGCTCTTGCCCATGATGTCGATCTGATTACAGCCGTTCATGCAGTACAGATGGCTGTCTCTCGGCGGGATACCTACATCCTCGAGCGCGGCGCAGACAGTCTCGTCATTGTAGAGAGCGGGCATGCCGATGCCGGTCGCGAGCGTGTTTGCGACCTCGTCCCACAGCTTCTTGGGGGTGTTGCGGTGCACACGCAGGGTGATGTTCGGGGTCTGGAACTTCTTCTTCGCCGCGAGACGCAGAATGTCGAAGGTGAGCTGGTTTGTCATGTCGTTCCAGTTCTCGTCGGAACCGGAGAGGCAGAGATTCCATGTGCGCGTGTCGTGGAACTCCTCCCACAGACGGTCCAGCGCGTCCGCAGTCGCCTCCTTGTCCTCGGAGAGGGCGTAGGTGCGGAACATGTACTGATCGAAGCGGCCGGGGCTGTCGATGCCGTCGAAGGAGAATACAAGCCAGAAGCATGCCACAGCGGACACAAAATCATACGCAGGCTTCTTCGGGATGACCTCGAATGCCTTTGCTGCGTCCTCGAGATGCGCGCGGCGGACCGGATCCTCCTCCTTTGCCGCCTCCTCGATAGCGAGAGCGCGGAAACGCTCGCCGAGAATGTCAAGCGCGTCCATCGAATAACCGCAGGCACGGTAGAACCAGTCGGACTCCGGATGCTTTGCGGCGTTCTCTGCGATCAGACGGCGCACGCCGTCGGTGCCGATGTTGACGATCCGTCCGAAGTCGGGGTTGGCGTGACCGCCCCATATTCCTGCCCAGCCGATACCCTTGGACGCCATCTTCCGGTAATTATTCTGAACCGGATCAAAGTGCCATGCCTGCTCGAGCGCATTCGCCTGCACACAGCGGTGGTGGATCTGCTCCTTGAGCTCCGGATACTTCGATACGAGGTCCTCTTCATTATAGCTGATCCAGTGACCGTAGAAGGCCAGGTTGACGTGACCGTCGCCCGCGTTCATGCGTGCGTCGGGGAGGACGTTGCGGGTGTAGCGGATCGGGGCGTGCTTTGCCGCCTCGATGATCGCAAGGCCCATACGCTCCTCAAATTCCATAGATTCGTCGCCGAAAAGCGCCTCACCCATGGGGTCTATATCATACATTGTGAGTTTTTCCTGTTCGGACATTTGTTACCTCCGAAAAAAGTTTGCCGGCGTTTGGCCGCCTGTTAAAGTCCATTTTATCACATTGAAAACATAAACACAAGGGGGAAATTAAATAAAATTTATTTTGTTATGGAAAAAAACGCCCAACTGTGATAAAATGTATCACAGCACCTCCTGCGGTACCGTGCATGCTGGACTGCACGGATTCATCTGACGCGGAGAGAACTGCAATATTTTTTGGGTGGGAATAAAATGAGTTTGACATCGAAATACCGCGTGTTCATCTGGGATTTTGACGGAACACTGTTCAATACGTATCCCGAGACAGTGCGGGGCTACCTTGAGGTTCTGAGCGAGCTCGGATTTAATGCGGATGCCGCGACGCTCGAGCGGCTTGCACGCATCTCGCTCATTCAGCTCGACGACTATCTTCGCGAGCGCTTCGGTGTGGGGAAGGATTTTTTTGCGAGGGTCGTGCCGCACTGCGAGGAGCTGTCGCGCGCGTATTCACAGCCGTTTCCCGGGGCGCGGGAGTTCCTTTCGGATGTAGTGGCGGAGGGCGGACAGAATCAGCTCTATACGCACCGTGATCATGTCGCGCTCGAGCTTCTTGACATCGCCGGACTGGCGCCGCTTTTTTCGGATGCGGTGACCTCGGAGCAGGGCTTTGCGATGAAGCCCGCGCCGGATGCGCTCAGGGCACTGCTCGAACGAAACGGGACGCAGCCGCAGGAGGCGATCATGCTCGGCGACCGCGAGATCGATGTCAGAGCCGGTGCGAACGCCGGGATCGACTCGTGCCTCATCATGCCGTACGATATCCTTGCCGACTCGTGCGCAACCTGCCGCGCCGCGTCGTTTGAGGAGCTTCGGATTTTATTGGAGACGCGGTAAAGCCCGGTGCCGTCCGTAATTATTTCGAATATAGAAAGCGGAGAGCTGAATGCTATGCCTTATAAAGGAAGTATTTAAACAAGAATAGCCCCTCCGAAGAAAAATCCTCGGAAGGTCTGCTGTTGTTTAACAAACCGGATTTGAACAGGAGACTTATGGGAACGGGAATTATCGTATGTGGCCTCAACGGAAGTGGGAAAAGCACGTTAGGAAAGGCGCTCGCAAAAAAGCTGCAATTCCATTTTATTGACAATGAGGACCTGTTTTTCCCTAAATCAGATCCTCAATACATTTATGCTGCTCCCCGAACACACAAAGAAGTTGAACAGTTGCTTTGGGACGAAATAATGGCTCACGAAAATTATGTTTTCGCCGCTGTAAAAGGGGATTATGGGGAAAGAATTTATCCATATTTTAAATATGCCGTGCTGATAGATGTTCCAAAAGGCATTCGGATGCAGCGTGTAAAAGATCGTTCTTTTCAGAAGTTTGGCAAAAGAATGCAAAGCGGCGGAGATTTGTATGAAGCAGAGGAAAGATTTTTTGAGTTTGTAGAGTCCCGACCGGAAGGTTTGGTTGAGGATTGGCTGAAACACATAAAATGTCCTATCCTGCGAGTTGACGGGACAAAACTCATTGAGCAAAATGTGGATTATATTATTGATCAAATAAAAGAATGAATTCCGGATTGTTTTTGACATATCGTGAATTCAGCCCTGTACAGCGCAAAAAAGAGAGCTTAGAAAAGGATAGGCTACATAAGGAAGTAAATTTTACATAATTGTCTTTGCACATAAATACGATATATAAATTGAAATTTGAAAGTCACGATTTCATGAATGGTTACTACACCTTATGGGGCATAAACAAAAATATCCAATACACTTGAAAGCAAAGGATTTCTCGCAATACCTATGCTTCCCTCGTCACCTTTTAAGGGTAAAACAAGGGAAAGAAAATATAATGTAAATTTCTTCTTTAAATAGTCTTAATTTATGTGTTGACAAAAGCACGGACTTGTGATATAATCCTCCCATATTTTCTGAAAGGGGTACGACAATGGCAGTTTACACATCTATTCAAAACATGATTACTACTATGCAGCGCGTCGAACTTGTGCAGATTTCGCCGGGCTTGTACTGTCGTACCAAGATTTAAACATATTCCACTGCTGGAATATAAGATTTTAGGATAATTACGGTGCAAGTCGATTGAAATTTCGATTTGTACCGTTTTTAATTTACACACTGAAAGGAGGCAAGTATAATGCCGGAACAGTCCGCTCACCGCCAAGACGAAATCAATTCTGACCAGCAAACTCACTATTACAAAATGTTAAAAGGAGAAGCATATGAAAACAATCGACAAGACCGTACTGGCAGGATACAATGCCGGAATTGAGAGAAATCGCTTAAGGGAAGGAATTGGACTCATTGAATTTGAAAGAACGAAAGAAATACTGCTTGATAAATTACCAAAGCCTCCTGCTGTTATTTACGATATAGGCGGAGCCTATGGCGAATATTCATGGTGGCTTTCATCGCTTGGATATGAAGTTCATTTATTTGATTTGTCCGAAACAAATATTAAAATGAGTGAAGAACTGGAGGCTGATTACCCGAATGTTTGCTTGAAATCGGCAGTGGTGTGCGATGCACGTTCTATACCCCGCCATAGCAAGAGTGCGGATGCCATTTTGCTTATGGGACCTCTTTACTCTATTACTGAATATGAGGAACGGATTCTTGCAGTTAAAGAAAGTTATCGTCTATTGAAAGATGATGGAGTGTTATTCTCCGCAGCTTTGACACCGTACAGTGTTCTTATTCCTCGCATTGTAACATATCATGCGGATGATAGCAAAAAGAAAAGTGAATTAGATGATCCTGCGGTTATTGCAATTATAGAACGAGCTTTGACCGATGGATGTTGGATCAATCCAGAACGAAAGACAGCAAATGGGTTGGGAAGTTCTCACCTTCATACAGCCAAAGAGTTAAAGGATGAATTACTGCATGGCGGTTTTATAACAACAACTGTTCACGGAGTAATGGGTGGCGCATGGCTTGCGCCCAATCTTAATAAATTGTTAGAAGATGATAAAACGAGAAATATACTTATGAAAACTGTCCGTATGTTGGATACCCATGAGGAAATTATTGGTCTGTCAGGCCATTTGCTCGCTGTCTCAAAAAAGAGATGAAAACATTAGCATACTCAGATGTTATCCTATATACTCTATGAAATGTAAGTAGAAATCATAAAACAGCTGCTAAATTATGATTTATAAAGAAAACCCACTATGTCACCTTTCATTTTAAAAGTGACATAGTGGGTTATATTCTTTTTCGGCAAATAGAAAAACTTCCTTATGCAGTCTCTCGAAA
>CAYVUJ010000115.1:0-5329 GCA_964454825.1 uncultured Lachnospiraceae bacterium
CGTCGGCGATACTTGCGACAAAGCCATCGGAGAAGGTATGTACGACAGTGGTCTCAAAGTTACCGCCGGCGTAGATGATACCTCCGGCAAGGATACCGATGAACAGCGAGGAGTAGACCTCCTTCGTTATCAGCGCGAGCACGATCGCGATGATCGGGGGCAGAAGCGCCCAGAACGTCGCATATGCTCCGATATCCTCGCGGACCTTGTTGACGGCACTCTCGAGGTGCTCGTCGAACTTTTCGTCCACGTTGATCAGGTCGGCGTAGTTCTCGGTGAATTCCTTTGCGCTGTCCGGGTCCGACAAATCGTACTCGCCCGCGGCCTCGCCCTCTTCGATGGTGAACACAGTGGATGCGCTTTCAGAAGAAGCGCCGTGTGCACTCTCACCGAGAGAAATGAACGCCAGCGAGAACGAGAGCAGAGCGCAGATCATTGCCGCCACGAAAATCCGTGACATCTTGGTTCTGTTTTGTCTCATCATATTTTTCATTCCTTTCAGAATTTAATAGGGACAGTTTAGGGACAACCGTCAGCGCACGCCCGGTCAGTCCGGGGTGTGGGTCACATCGTATTCCGGCGCGCGGCCGGAATATAAAAAACGCAGACGAAACGCCTGCGCAAGGAGCCTGTGAGAATACTCCTGTAACCGATAGCGCTCCACGATCGTGACAGTATCGGACGTATTATCATCCGATCCCGATGTGCGGCACAGGGCGATCGGCGCACATCTCGGCCGGTTTCGCCCTTCGGCGTCCGCTCTGCCCGAGCGCCTGCGACGCGTACTCATCGATCCGGCTCCTCTATCTATAGACAGAGGATATCACAAATGTGGCAAAATGTCAAGATTATTTTAAAAAAATGTACGCAAATTATGAGATATGTATAAACTTTATCCGATGAGGCGCCGCCCCTCGCTCCCGCCGGGGGATGTTATCCCCCGGCCCCCACAAATAGGTTTGCAAAGACCATATTGCCGCCCGGACTTCGTCTTTCCGGTGTACTTCCGACTTACGTCGGAAGTACAAGGGCTTGCGATGTTGGGGCTATCGCCCCAAACCCCATTTGGGGTTTCACCCCAACCCCCACCAAAGGGACAAGTCCCTTTGGAATCCCGAAATGGGTCTGTGAAGACTTGAGTGCGGAGCGTTTACCCCACCTCTCCCTTTTAAAGTTTTTGCGGAGGGGGTGCGGGGGAGGTGCTTTTTTCAAAAAGCATCTCCCCCGCATAAATCCCCAATAATCCCCCCGCAAAATTCCCCCTTGACAGCGGCGCGGCGTTGTGGTATTAGCTTAGCCGTTGACTTTACACTTATTGAAGGTGGTTTTCATGGCACTCCTCGTCCGTTTTGCAAAAAAGAATACTGTCATGCTCGTGGCTCTCGCCGCCGCCATCATAACCTCCGTCATCGTCCCCCCGGACGCCGCATACACCGGATATTTCGATCTTAAGACGCTCGCATGTCTGTTCTCGGTGCTCGCGGTCGTAGGTGCACTGAAAAACATCAGCTTCTTCTACATCCTCGCCGCGAGGATCGTCCGCATCTTCAAAAACCTGCGCTCCTGTGTCATCGCGCTCGTGTACATAACCTTCATCGGCTCCATGCTCATCGCCAACGACATGGCACTGCTCACATTCCTCCCCCTCGGCTACTTCATTCTCTCCTCCACGGGGAAGGAAAAGCACATGGCGTTCGTGTTTATAATGCAGAATATCGCCGCCAACCTCGGCGGAATGCTCACCCCCTTCGGCAATCCGCAGAATCTCTTCCTTTATACTAAGTTCAACATAGACACCTCCGAGTTCATCTCGATCATGATGCCGCCGTTTGTTATCTCCGTTGTGCTGATAACCGTATGCTGTCTCTTTGTGAAAAAAGAGCCTCTCGAGATAGCGCCGGAGGACGTCTCCCTCTCACCCGGACGCACCGTGCTCTATCTGGCACTCTTTTGCCTCGCGATCGTGATCGTGTTCCGCGTCATCCCATACTATGTCGGAGTCGCGGTGATCGTCGCCGTGCTTCTCTTCGCCGACCGCCGTGCACTGCTCGATGTCGACTATCCTCTGCTTCTAACCTTCGTTTTCTTCTTCATCTTCGCAGGGAACATGGCGCGCATCGACGCCATCCGCGGACTTTTCGGGACACTGCTCGAAAAAAACACGCTCCTTGTCAGCGCACTCTCCTGCCAGCTTATAAGCAATGTGCCGTCGGCGATACTGCTCTCAAGCTTCACCGGAAACTATGCCGGGCTTCTCGTCGGTGTGAACATCGGAGGCGTCGGAACGCTCATCGCATCCCTGGCCAGCCTGATCACCTTCCGGGAGTACGTCTCGCACAACCGCGGCAGGACAAAATACTACATCGGCATGTACTCCGCGTTCAACTTTGCCTTTCTGTTCATCCTCACGGCGGCAATGGCTGTGATAATGTGAAAAAAGCTCCTGCGCTTTCCGACGAAGTCGGAAGTGCGGGAGCTTTTTGCGTTGGTTTTTTAACCCGTTTTATTACGAAGCAGAGACCATATTGCCGCCCGGACTTCGTCTTTCCGGTGTACTTTCGACTTACGTCGGAAGTACAAGGGCTTGCGATGTTGGGGCTATCGTCCCAAACCCCATTTGGGGTTTCACCCCAAACCCCACCAAAGGGACAAGTCCCTTTGGAAGCCCCATAAGGGTCTGTGCAGACTTCATTGGGAGGCACACTCTCCCATCCCCCTTTTAAAGTTTTTTGAAAAGGGGTGCGGGGGAAAACTTTTTTTCAAAAAAGTTATTCCCCCGCATAAATTTTCATCCCCCAAACATCACTCTGCGAACTTGTAGATATCGCCGCAGTCGAAGTATTTCACCTCGACGCCGTCGAACGCGCCGGAGAGCTTTGCCGCCTTCCACTCCATTCCGAAGCGCTCGCTGGCGGTGTGACCGAGGACGATCAGCGCCTTCGCCATGCCGAGCTGTGCCGCGTCGCGCACCGGCTCGCACTCCGCCCATTCGGACAGCTCGCCATACACCGCAATGCCGATATCGTCGGACTGGAGCATGTCGCTGACGCACTTCCCTCCGCGCGAGCCAAGCGCGAGGGTGATGCCGCGCGTGGGGGTGTCGATATCTCCGACGAGGCGAACATGCCGGATACCGAGCGTTCTCTCGATGAGGCGCGCAAGGTCCGCCGCGCTGATCGGCTCGTCGGCGACAAAGCCCACACCTCCGTCAAAGGTTCCGCGAAGCCCGGTACGCTCGATGAACGCCAGACCGACCTCGTCCGTGTCGCGGTCGTGCATGCTGTCGTGATAACGGAACACGGGGAAACCGGCCTCCTCAAGCAGAGCGCGTTTTTTCTCCGGCATGATCCACTCGAAAAAGTTGTCGAGATGGTTATAATAGATCGGCTCGTGTGTGATGAGCATGTCCGCACCCCAGTCAGCGGCAGCACGAACTACATCCGGCGTCGCCATGTGACACATGGCGAGCTTTTTGACCTCGCGCTCTGCGTCGCCTATTTTGAGCACGTCGACGGTACCGGGATTTGCCTCATAGAACGTCTCGCTGACGATGCGGTTCATTATTTCATATGCTTTCATGTCAGGCCTCCTGCCTCAAAACGTATGTACGCGTATTGTACCACAACGCCGATGGGTTGTCAAGTGAGAGGGGAAAATGCCGCCGAGGTGCCCTTGCGTACTCGGCGCTGCCGAGTACGCAACTGCCGCCGGCCCGATGGGCCGGCGGCAACGGCGCGCCCCGCTTTGCGGGGCGCGCACTCGAGTAAAGCTGTGCTTCTCACAGCTTTACTCCTCATCATCCGAGCACACAGACTTCGGTGACGCACCTGTATCCGAGCTCGGTCGAGTTGAATTCGCCGCTCCGGCTGCTCGGTGCCGTCGACGGAGTCTGCACGTCATCAAAGGGCAGAGCGCCCCTCTCCAGTGCCGCGTTTGTGACAAACCTGAACGCATACCGGTACAGCTCCTCCCTATCATATTCCCGAAGAAGCATCGTAACCACACAGTTGTTGATGAGAAGCCCATGCGCGCGCTGCAATGCGCCGTCGCTGATGCCGATCAGCCGATTCCCCTCGAACACTCCGAACATGAACACCGAATGCTCGTCGCATCCAACAACATCGCGCTGATACAGCTCGTGTTCCAGATGCTTCAAGCGCGGAATATCCCAACGGTCCGGCCATTTTTCCTTGAATAAACCGACGATAAGATCGTAATCATCATACGTTAAAAGACGCATCGAAAAGCCCGTTACCTCAAAGCCGGAATACATCTCGCCGGTATAAACATTGAGCTGCCTCCGCTTGACAGAGCCGAGCTCAACGCCGTATTTTGCCAGCTGAGCCTTTATCTCCTCGTTGCTCAGCGTCGTGTGGATAACAAGCGTGAAACGGCTGTCGGAGAATGTCCTCTTATACTCCGCGATCTTTTCCCAGTCGTCGCAGATGATCTCTCCCTCAAAAGTGCCGTCCCACTCGCTGAACCAAATGAAGCCATCGCGAAAATCCTCGCCCTTGTACAGAGCAACACCGCCGCTATTCTGCCAGCACACCGCCGAATATCCGTACCGCAGGGCGTCATATTCAAGCACGAAATCAATGACATCATCAGTCTCAGCGATCTTAAAGTCGCCAAATTCGTGAACAAGACGCGAACCGAGAGTGCTGTCGGTGTAAAATTCCGCGTAACACGGCTCAACAGCCGCATATTTCTTTCTGTATTCTCCGGGTGTAAGGCCGTACTGATTCTTGAAGGCGCGCGAAAAGCTCTCCTGCGCCTCATAACCGCACTCAAGCGCGATGCTGAGGATATCCCGCTCGTTGCCCATGCGCAGAAGCCGCGCGGCATTTTTCAGCCGGCAGAAGCGCACGTATTCCATGACGTTGAAGCCCGTGTGGGCAAGGAATATCCGGTTAAAATAGTCTGTGCTGAAGCCGGCGTGGCGCGCGACATCGTCGATGGTGATGTCACCCGCACTCTGGGCTCTTATGGTCTGTGATTTGATATACGCAACTGCATTTGTTATGATCTCGCTGTTTTCCATTCAGTGATCCTCCTCTTGTGTACCGTCCGACCTCCCCCCGGAAGGAGGCACAGACCCCGGATTTGCGAGTCTCCCTCTCGGGGGGAGGCGCGGACCGGACTTTCTGCGTATATTTTATCACAATTGCCGCCGTATGTCCTGACACGAAGCGCGGAGTTTGCGGGGAGGCGGAAAATGCGCCGTTCTGCAACAAACGCGGCGAACCCAAGCTCCGCCGCGAGGCGACCATTTGCCCCCCTTTCAAAGTTTTTTGGGAGGGGGTGCGGGGGGACCCTTTTTTTCAAA
>CAYVUJ010000116.1:0-5326 GCA_964454825.1 uncultured Lachnospiraceae bacterium
ATAACGAGGACCAACCGTCATCTGTCAACATATACGCCGTGAGCTTTGAGGCTAAAGAGTCTATCTCGGATATTATTGACGCCTACAATGCGTCAAAGGAAAACGAAACCGAAAAACTCTCCTACACTGACTATATCGCGCTGATGATGTCGTCGGTCAGCATAATAATCGATGCAATATCGTATGTTCTGATCGCATTCGTGTCGATCTCCCTTGTCGTATCGTCCATCATGATCGGTATTATCACCTACATCTCGGTTCTCGAGCGTACCAAGGAGATAGGCATACTGCGTGCGATCGGTGCGTCGAAGCGCGATATCTCGCGTGTATTCAACGCAGAGGCGATCACTCTCGGATTTGCTTCCGGAATGCTCGGTATTGTCATTACAGTTCTGCTGAATCTCCCCATAACGGCAATTATACGTTCGCTTTCCGGCATAAACGGAATTGCGTCCTCCCTTCCCATTGCAGGAGGAGTGATACTTGTAGTAATCAGCATGCTCCTCACATTTATCGCAGGTCTCATCCCATCGCGTATCGCGGCGAAAAAGGATCCTGTGGTCGCACTGAGAACAGAATAAAACAAATTCCCGCAGTCGCCCAATGTACGACTGCGGGAATTTATAATATTAAAAAAACACAGCATCACTCCGACAATGCTTCAAGTCACTCGGTAAAGAAAGGCTCTGCCCTCTTTCCCTATGTGTTCGGCGATCCCGGCCTGCATGAGAAATTTTATCGCCATGCCGATATCCCGCCACGATCTTTTCGAAAAACCGCACGCCTTCGCAAACTCCTTTGATGTGAATGAATCTCCGCTGTCAAACGGAATGAGCGCACGAAGATCATCCGCACTGCACACGGATATAATATCGACAAGCGCGCCCGGGATCCGGTCAATCCGGTGCGCCCCGCGTTTCCCGTCATTTCCCCAACCGTCCCGGAGTCTGTATTCCGTGCCCTCAAGAAGCATGCACTTTACCTCTATCCCACCTGAAAGGAACAGATCGCCGATCCTGCCGAGCTCAGGGAGCAGCGAAAGTTCGCTACCGCGCTTCGGGGAGCGCACGCTCTTTTCGCTGAGTCCGTTCTCCGGATCGACCCATACGATCCGCTTGGTTTTATAGATCGGATACACCAGTGTGACCTTATTTGACTGCAAAAAGAAATCCAATCTGCCGCGTATTGCGGCAAAACCGGATGTCTGTATTTCGATTATTCTGTTGTCGCGCTTGATGTCCGCTACATATGCGCCGCACGGGACCTCGTGGAACCGGACGTCCGGCTCAAAGAAGCTCTTCAAGACCCGATGCGTCGTCTTTTCATTATAGGTTCCGATCCCGCCATCAAAAAGAACGTCCGCGTCGCAGGGCGCTTCTTTCACGGGCAGGAGATTCCCGGAAAAAGCAGCGGCAAGTGCGGCAAAACGCGCTTTCTCAGCGTCTGTAACCATGCTTAATACTTCGTTTTAAGCCACTGAAGAAGCTCGTCGATATCTCCCTCGGACAGCTTTCTCTCGGAATACAGCGCATCCATCATGCTGACGAACGAGCCGCCGTGATACTGGTTCACAAACTGCTCCGAAGCAATACGGATATACTCGGTCTTATCGGCACTCGGGGAGTAATAGCGCTCCTTGCCCTTCTTTTCGGAGGTTATGAAACCTCTGTCCTCGAGTCTGACAAGGAATGAGATCAGCGTCGGCGCCTTCCATGCGCGGGCCTTCCCGACAGCTTCCATCAAAAACGCAGTGTTGACAGGCGGCGTTGCGTTCCAGATCGCGAGCATGACCTCGAACTCGGCATCCGGGAGCTTCTTATTGTAATCAGGGGATGTGGCGCTCTTCCCTTGCGTTTTATCTGATGAAATATTACCCTGTTTCATTGAACCGCCTCCCTTCTTCATTGTTAAATGCGTAAAGTACTATATATTATACATGTGCCTAACTGTTTTGTCAACTCCTTTTGACACTTTTTTTCAAAAAACATTTTTTGCGACTAAAAAACTTTTTCTCTTGATTTATTGTGACAAATACTGTAATATATGTAAAACAGTATTATATCTGACAAAGGAGCGCCCTGTCATGCCCGAACTAAACGTTAAAACCGCCACTGCCGTCCGGGTTCTGCGGTATATTCTTAACAACGGCAATGTCAGTCTTGCTGAAATTATAAAAGCATGCAAAATCAGCTCTCAAAGCGCCTCGAAAATCGTCAGATTCTTTTTAGACAACAGCCTGTTAGCCCAAGGTCTCCAAAAAGAGAAGGTCCGTTCCGGAGTACGTCCCGAACGCTACCGGATGAATCCAAACTACAATTTTATTACATATTCCGTTTCGGATACGCGCTTCCGGGCAAAGCTGATAAACGCTGACGGACGAATACTGAACAGCAGGATATATTCAGACCGGGGCCGTGTCCTTTGCGAAGCGGATCTCAAAACCTTTATCAAAGAATTTGATGAAGAATGCCGTTGTCAGCGAGAGGAATACCGGTTCGGATGTGTAGTTGTTTTCTCCGCACACAGCTTCTTCGGGATGGAGATCACAGAACAAAAGACACTTGCCGAAGTCAGAACGATACTTGAGGATACGGTCAGATCTCTCACAAGTATCAGCCGTGTTGCCGCATGTACCCGGGAGGAGCTTGCGGGAGAATATTTCACAAGATCACAAATGTACTCCGACAAAACGGTTGTATATCTGTGCCTGAACTACGACCGGTTGTATTCCGCCGCGATCGTCGGCGGTCAAAGAGTCGTCGGAGCAACCGGACGTGGGTTCAGCGCACTTGATATGATGATCGACCGTATCAGAGTCTCGCATTTTGTCATGGAAAACCTGAGCAAGGTCGACGATCTGGCGGATGTTATCGCGGTCATCTGTGCGAATGCACGTGCATTCTACGATCCGCATTTCATATGCCTTGATACGGAGGATTATCGTTACATGTCAGGGCTTGCTGAAATTGTGAATAGTTTTCTGTATGACAAATACGCTTTATCCGAGGATTCGCCATTGGTCGTCGATCTTACGGCAAGAAAAGGGCTTTCGGTCGTTGACCTCGGAGCCTGTACAATGCTGAAAGGTCTTTTCATCAATGATATCAGGAAAAAGCTCGGGGAAAGCCGGGAAAAGATTTGATAAAATGAAAATAAGAAGGACATGCATATGAAAAAAGGAAGAATTATCTTTTTAAACGGTGTAACAAGTTCCGGAAAAACGTCTATAGTTGAAGCTCTTCAACGTCAGGAAAATATTTTCTTTTACGTTGTTGCCAATGACTTATTTCAAGAAATGGTTGGAGAAAAGTATCTTCACCAAAACTATTGGAAATATCTCAGCGAAGTAATAATTATGATGTATCATACCGCCAAGCTATATTCTGATATGGGAAAGAATGTGCTGATTGACGGAATATTAGTTGAAAAGGAGGAAATAAGACCACATTACCGTCAGCTATTAGAGATATTGAAGGATAACCCGCTTGACATAGTAGAAATATATTGTCCGTTAGATATTTGCCGACAGCGTAACATCATTCGCCAAGACAGATACGAAGCGCAGTCTCAAGAGCAAAATGAATTGATGGCTGAAAATATTAAGTACAGTACCAGAGTCGACACGAGCATATACAGTTCAGACGAATGTGCCGAAATAATCATCAGAGAGCTATTTAACTAACTACAAAGCTGAAATTTTAATCAGTCAATTATCATTCTGCACTTGACAAACACCCGCCTTTATATGTATAATCATATAGATATTTTTCAAACAAAGGGGTTGATCTTTTTAATGGACACAGACAGTATGATCATGATAGTGATCATGATCCTTCTTACTGCCTGCTCTGCCTTTTTTTCGGCAACAGAAACTGCCTATCTTTCGCTGAGTCAGCCAAAGATGAAAACGCTTGCATCCTCAGGTGAGCGCCGCGCACAGCTCGTTCTCAGGCTCTACGAGGATTACGACAGGCTGATATCCACCGTACTTATAGGAAACAATATTGTAAATATCACGCTTTCATCGATAAGCACGGTACTGTTCATTAAGTTTTTCGCCGGACTCGGTGCAACTGTCTCAACCGTTGTTGTCACAGTGGTGGTACTGATATTCGGAGAGATAACCCCCAAGACCGTCTCGCGTGATTATGCGGAATCCTTCACAATGAACACTGTTTATGTGCTTCGTGTGATCACATTTATTCTTTATCCGTTCTCGGTCGTTTTCGGTCTGTGGCAAAGACTGATCGACAAAATAACAGTTCCGCCCGAGGACGACAGCGTCACAGAGGAAGAGATCATCACCATGGTGGATGAGGCCGAGGTCGGAGGCAATATCGACGAGGATGAGGGTAAGCTCATCCGCTCTGCGATCGGCTTCACCGACATCACGGCGGACGAGATACTGACGCCGCGCTCGGACGTTGTATATGTCTCACAGGATGCATCAAATGACGATATCTCCTCTGCATTTATGGAGTCGGGCTTCTCCAGGCTCCCGGTATGCGGAGAAAATCTTGATGATGTGAAGGGGATCCTGCACGAAAAGGATTTTCTTTATTACACGAAAACTCCGGGGACGACGCTCACCTCGATTCTGACAAAGCCCGTTTTTGTCTCGAAGCATATCGGCATCTACGAGCTCCTCAAGATAATGCAGAATGCGAAATGCCACATGGCGATCGTATCCGACGAATTCGGCGCGCTGTGCGGAATCGTCACGCTCGAAGATATTATCGAAGAGCTCATCGGTGAAATATGGGATGAGCACGACAAGGTCGAGATCGATTTCACCGAGGAGGCGGACGGATCGCTGACAGTTGACTGCTCTGCCGAGGCCGACGCGCTTTTCGAACATTTCGATATTGAGCCGGACGACGATGAGCAGTCCGAGCAAGCGCAGACTGTCAACGGATGGCTGATCAACTGCTTCGGGTATATTCCATCAGTCGGCGAAACTATTGATGCTGACGGACTTCATATCCTCATAGACTCCGTCGATCAGACGAAAATTCTGAAAGCAAAGGTGACAAAGCTCAATATGCCGTCAGAGGATTGACTTTCAGCTGAACATACTTTCACTGTCGATCGTATTACTTACGGTCGACGGTGATTTTTTTGTTGACAACGCTGTCTCAATGTGGTATAATTTATATGTATATTGGGATATAGTGTAACGGTAACACAACAGACTTTGACTCTGTCGTTGTAGGTTCGAGCCCTGCTATCCCAGCCAAAAAACGACTTGTTTCGACAAGTCGTTTTTTATCCAAGCCGCAGGCTTGATATCTCATCACGCGAAGGCGTGTATTCCCTGCGGCTTGAT
>CAYVUJ010000117.1:0-5317 GCA_964454825.1 uncultured Lachnospiraceae bacterium
TCACTGCTCTCTGATATGAAAACCGATACTAAATATATAATCGTGTCGGAAGCAGGCGCGTCTGTGTATTCCGCGTCAAAGCTGGGAGCTGAGGAATTCCCCGATTTTGACGTAACTCAGCGTTCCGCGGTGTCTATCGCAAGAAGACTTCAGGAGCCGCTCGCTGAGCTTGTGAAGATCGACCCGAAGTCGATCGGCGTGGGGCAGTATCAGCACGACATGAAGGAGGCGCGGCTCGACGAGGCTCTCTCCGGCGTGGTGGAATACTGCGTGAACGCGGTCGGCGTCGATCTTAACACCGCGTCCTACATGCTCCTCTCCCATGTTGCGGGGATCAACATGACCGGGGCGAAGAATATCGTGAAATACCGCGAGGAGCACGGAGAATTCCGCCGCCGCGCCGATGTGCTCAAGGTCAGCCGTGTCGGAGATCATATGTATCGTCAGTGCGCAGGCTTTCTGCGCGTATCCGGCGGGGATGAGATCCTTGACAACACCGGAGTCCATCCGGAATCCTACGACGCGGCGCGGAAGCTGATCGGACATTTCGGCTACAGCGTCACCGATCTTGGCTCCGGCATCTCCTCGCTTCGTGCCAAGGTCAGCGCCGAGGGAGGCGCGAAGCTCGCGGCCGAGCTCGGCATCGGCGAGCCGACCCTGTGGGACATCGTCGGTGAGCTCGAAAAGCCCGGGCGAGATGTGCGCGACGAGCTACCCGCCCCCGAGCTTCGCAGCCGCGCGATTTCGATCGAGGACCTCAAAGAAGGCATGGTCCTCACCGGAACCGTGCGCAATGTCGTGGATTTCGGCGCGTTTGTGGACATCGGCGTCCATCAGGACGGGCTCGTCCACATCTCACGCCTCTCCGACCGCTACGTGAAGCATCCGTCCGACATCGTCTCCACCGGCGACATCGTCACCGTGCGCGTGATCGAGGTCGACCGCAAACGGAACCGTATCGCGCTCTCCATGAAAAGCGAGAAATGAATTCCGGATTTCTATTTTATTAACTCCAGAATAACGACTTGTGCGTGATGCACAAAGCACCATCTCAAAGTTTGGCGAGAATACATCTTTCTTTTTGGGCTGAAATCTGATACAATATAGTAGTAAAAAAAGCAAATAACGCGGCAAGCGCCGTATCAATGCAAACATTAGGAGAATCAACATGGCAAGTCTTTCCTTTAAGCACATTTATAAGAAATATCCGGGCGGCGTCACTGCCGTCTCCGACTTCTGCCTTGAGATCAAGGACAAGGAGTTTCTGATCCTCGTCGGTCCTTCCGGATGCGGTAAGACCACCACCCTGCGTATGATCGCAGGCCTCGAGGAGATCTCCGAGGGTGAGCTGTTCATCGGCGACCGTCTCGTCAACGACGTGGCCCCGAAGGACCGCGACATCGCGATGGTGTTCCAGAACTACGCTCTTTATCCGCACATGACCGTGTTTGACAACATGGCGTTCGGTCTTAAGCTGCGCAAGACTCCGAAGGAGGAGATCAAGCGCCGCGTTGAGGAGGCTGCCCGCATCCTCGACATCACCCACCTCCTCGACAGACGTCCGAAGGCTCTGTCCGGTGGTCAGAAGCAGCGTGTCGCGCTCGGACGTGCGATCGTGCGTAACCCGCAGGTATTCCTTCTCGACGAGCCGCTCTCCAACCTCGATGCTAAGCTCCGTGCAAGCATGAGAACCGAGCTCACAAAGATCCATCAGCGCGTCGGTACCACCTTCGTATACGTCACCCACGACCAGGTCGAGGCTATGACGATGGCTACCCGTATCGTCGTTATGAAGGACGGTCTCATTCAGCAGGTCGACACTCCTCAGAACCTCTACGACAAGCCGGTCAACCTCTTCGTTGCAGGCTTTATCGGCACACCTCAGATGAACTTCCTCGACGCTGTTCTCGAGCAGTCCGGCTCCGATGTCTACGTCAAGATCGGCGAGACAAAGCTCAAGCTGCCCGCAGAGAAGGCAAATGATCCCGAGCTCAAGAACTACATCGGCAAGGAAGTCATCGCAGGTATCCGCTCCGAGTGCTTCACCGACGATCAGCGCACTGTCAGCGAGAATCCCGCAAGCACCGTCAGCACTGAGGTCGAGGTCACCGAGCTCATGGGCGCTCAGATCTACCTGTACCTCAACTTCGAGGGCCAGAACGTGATTGCCGCTGTCTCCTCCCGCTCCACCGCGCGCGCAGGCGACACCGTCAAGATCGCCATCGACACCAGCCGTATCCACCTGTTCGACAAGGATACCGAGCGCTACATCATTCACTGATCACCCGCAATCAAAGAAACGCTCCGCCCGCACCAGTGCGCCGCGGAGCGTCCTTTTTGTGCAGAAAGCATCATTAATTATATAGGCTTATTATACAGACGCACCGTGCACGGCGGCGCTGTCTCCTGACGCCGTATACGGAGGACCCAATGACAGAAATCGATGAAACCCACATGCGCCTTGCGCTCGATCTGGCGCGCGAGGCCGCCGAGGGCGGCGACGTGCCGGTCGGCTGTGTGATCGTGCGCGACGGCGAGGTCATCGCCTCCGCCGGCAACGCCCGCGAACGCCACCACAGCGCCACCGCGCACGACGAGTGCCGCTCGATAGAGTCGGCCTGCCGTTGCCTCGGCGCATGGCATTTGACGCGCTGTACGCTCTACGTCACGCTCGAGCCCTGCCCCATGTGTGCCGGAGCGATCGCGAATGCGCGCATCGACCGCGTGGTCTACGGCGCGCGCGACGCCAAATCCGGAGCCTACGGCTCGCTTTTCGACCTCAACTCCACGGCGATCAACCATCACCCCGCCGCCGAGGGTGGCGTGCTCGCCGACGAATGCGCCTCCTTGCTCTCAAATTTCTTTGCCATCCGGCGACAAAAGAAGCCGAAAAGCACCGGATGACCGCGACGTCTTGAGATGCATTCGCAAGCTCACACATTTGCGTGTCAAATGCTAACGAAATGTAAATAAGTATTGACATTGAAGAAACAATATGTTATAATCATTCTGCGAAAAGTTGTAAAGATACACTTTCGCAGAAAAAATGGAGGAAAAATATTATGAAAAAGCTAATTGCGGTTATCACATGTGCGTTGCTGCTCGTATGCACCGTGGTTCCTTTCTGCTCCAGCGCAGCCGGAAGAATCCTCTGGACGGATGATTTCTCCGAGGTAGTCGAAGACAACTGGATGTGGCCGGACACACTGTTTGAAATCAAAGACGGCAAGCTTGACGGTTGGTCTGAGGCTGTTGCGCATCAGGCCAAGTACCGCGAAGAGGACAACGGCAACAGGAAGTTCAATGACTGTACTATCAAGATCACAGCTCACGGACTTGAGGACGGTGGCGAAGGCTCCGACAACCATACCCTTGCACTTTGGTTCGCGGATTACCTCTCCGAGGACGGTTCCGAGGATGCTACGACCGGCCAGATCGTGTACAAGTGGGAGTACTGCTTTGAAGAGCAGGCGATGAATCTCTACATCGAGTTCGCCCGTGACGCCGAGGCGTTTATTCCCTCAGACTGGGTCAACGGCGGAACACCGTACAGAACCTACCCTGTCACCGGCAAGGCTCCTCAGCTCGATTCGGATGAATCCGAGGCGTTCACCCTTGGACTGCGTGTTAACGGCGCTGTACTCTCCGGTTATCTCAACGACAAGAAGATAATGGATTTCAACACCATCCGCGGTACGACCTCCTTCAAGCAGCGTCCGTCTCCGCTCGTTCTGCTCAACGGCAAATGCCACGCACAGTTTGACGATCTGATCGTCGCAACAGTGGATTACGATCTTTTCAATGAAGGCAACATTGGCGAAGTAACCGGCGGCGGCAACAATAACGAAGTAACCGGCGGAGGCAACAATGTCGGCGGCGGCGGTAACAACAACGTAGGCGGCGGCAACAACAACGTTGGAACCAAGGTTGAAACCAAGGTCGAGCAGGTCACCGATGAAAAAGGTAACGCGGTAACCGACGCAAGCGGCAACGCTGTGACCCAGGTCGTAACCGAGATCGTCACCATTCCCAGCGCAGACCTCAACAACGGTGCTTCCGGCAACGGCGGCGCTCAGACCGGCGATATGGCGGTCGTAGTTGTCGCAGTGATGGTTATCGCACTCGGCTCCGCAATCACAGTTAAGAAGGTTTCCGAAAAATAAAAACGCGCACAAATCCATCAAATTTTTCATAGTATGTACAGCTTTTTTGAAGGGAATACTTCTACCGAACGAAAACCGACTTGAATATTATCACAAAAAAATCAATATTTTTGAAAAAAAGACTTGATATTTCCGATGGAATATGATAGAATGTTTGCGTTCAGTAGTGTATGTCTCTGTAAGGAAGGCATACATAAAAAAAACAAAAATAAAAGGAGAAAAAACATGAAAAAGCTTCTCACCGTGGTACTTGCTATCGCAATGATCGCAAGCATCGCATGCGTTGCTGCATCTGCTGCATCAACCGGCAAGATCGTTGCAGGATCCGTTACTGTTGAAGAGGGCACTGCAGTTGCTGACGTCAAGGTCTCTTTTGCTGATCTCAGCAAGAAGATCAAAGCCGCTACCGCAACCATCGAGGTTACTGGTGGCGCTACCATGACCCCCATCGCCCTCGATGAGAACGGCGATGCTACCGATGATCCGGAAGAGATCGCAATGATCGCTCCCGTACACGACAGAATCCTCACCTCCGGTATTCTTGGTTGGGCTGACCTCAGCGAAGATGGAACCACCACCGGTTTCGTTTGGGTTGATCCTATGGGCGCAACCGACAGCACTGACCTCTTCACTCTCAAGGTTAACATCCCTGAGGATGCTAAGGCTGGCGACACCTATGAGGTTAAGATCGGTCTCACCACCGAGCCTGAGTCCTACCTCGACTCTTCTCAGAACGAGATGGAGATGACTGCTGTAAACGCTACGATCACTGTCATTGCTAAGACTATTATCACCGATAAGCCCACCGACGAGGTCACCGATGCTCCTGACACCGATGAGCCCACCCAGGCTCCTACTGATGCTCCTGACACCGATGCTCCTGTCACCGACGCTCCCACCCAGGCTCCTACTAACAACGGCGGTCAGTCTGCTCCTTCCACCGGCGACGCTGCTATCGTAGTTGTTGTTGCTATGGTTGTTGCTCTCGGCACTGCTATCGTTGTCAAGAAGGTCAACGTTAAGTAATCTAAAAGAAATTCTAATTGAATTACTGAACAGAAAGTAAACCGTCCATTGGGCGGTTTGCTTTTTTTTAATTATGATTAAACAAATTTGAGGTAAATATAATCTATTAAAAAGATTTCTGAAAAAGG
>CAYVUJ010000118.1:0-5302 GCA_964454825.1 uncultured Lachnospiraceae bacterium
CACTCGCCATCGTTCTTGCCTGCGAAGCAATATTAATATCTTGAATTTCCTGCAACCGTTCCGCAGATTTTTTATAAAGAGTCGGTGTAACTATTGCAATCAATCCGAGCATTGCAATCGCTTCTACCATCAAAGTACCGCGCTCATCTGATTTATTTTTCTTCCAAAACATAACCATATCTCCTTATATCAAATCTCTTCAATCCTTACAATACAACCATTATCGCAAAGATTACTTTTAAGTTGATTGCCCTTCATATACTTGAAAAAATCTTTTTTAAAAACCTTGTTTGGCATTGTCCATTCTGACTTATTGGTCTTAGACAACGGATACATCTCATTTGGATGCTCTTTTATAAATTCTTCTTTATCTTTTCTATACACAACATAAAGTTTAATCTTGCCAGTAAACACCCATGAATTAAGCCTGTCATCCCAAGTCACCACCCCGATATTATCAGAATATTCTCTCTTAGATACCGCCCACATAAAATCTGTATTAACTTGCCTTGTAAGCCTGTTAAGCCAGCGTCCGTCTAACACCCGATATGAAATCAGATACATCGGCCCCCCGCCCTTTCCGCAACAGGTTCCCGTAACCATACCATCTTCGGTCTTTTCTACATCACACTCAGCTTCAACATCTTCTTCATCAATTTGCTTATTCGGACAAACCAACTGTGTTGCCATCACATCAGATGCATACAACGTCTGCCCAATACGCATGATATTAGAACCTTCTTCATCACCGACGCCATTTAAAGATTTTCTAACCAAAACAGACTTATCTGAACCACCTTCCGCTCTTTGTTTTATATAAATAGCTTGTTTACCGTCTTTACTTTCATCATCATCTGTATAAAACAAATCTCCCGGAAGAACCCCAAACGGAAAAGTCTCCACAAACCCTTCTTCTTTTCTCATAACCTTGAGCATCACTTTTTTCGCTGCGCTATGCTGATGTAAAAATTTAAATTGAACAGCCAAAGCTCTCTTATGCGGTATATCCCGATCATAATCGGGCCGTATCGATAAATTATAGCCGTAAATCGCCGACATAAATGTAGCAAGCAGCATTAACAAATACATAAAAACACTCCGGTCACATACATATATATAGGGAAGTATACACCATTTTTTCTTAACAATCAATAAAAATAACCACTTTTACCCAAAGATATTTCACTGCAAACAATCTCTCTTTTAAGCTAGCTTTTTAACCTTCTGTCCACATTTTTCACCACTCATCGTCATTGCTCGCCCCTCCCTCGTCGTCCCTCGACCGCATAACAATCCCCTCCTGTCATCCCTCGATATTGTTGCAGGTGGCGCTGCCACCGTCAAGGGATCCCCCTTTTCTGCATATCTTTTTCTTTTCGCTTGCCAACCTAAAAAAAACATCATATATGAAAAAGACAAAATAAAAAAAGGGAGTAAAATCAATGCAACCAAATCCGAAATCTTTAGCTCAAACCACAATCCAAATGTTGGGCGACCGCTGGAAAGTCCAGATTATCGAGTGTTTAATGGACGGCACCAAGCGTTTTGGCGAGCTAAAAAAGGAACTGGGTGACATCACACAAAAAGTATTAACCTCAAATTTAAGAATGTTAGAGGAAAACGGCATCTTAATCCGTGAGGTATATGCACAAATCCCCCCCAGGGTCGACTACACCCTCACAAACCTAGGCTACAACCTAAAACCGGTCATAGACTCAATGGTCGCCTGGGCAGAAGAATACCGCAAAACCTTGCTTAACAACATTGGTGAAACAATCGAACAAAGTAAAGCAAGTTTAGGAAACAAATTCAACCAGTTAAAAGAAAATTTTTAAGCAATACTTTAACCAAGCTTTTCCTTCTCATACAAGCATAGCAAAGTAATCCAGACAAATAATGAAATCTACACCCTCCTCCCCCTTGAGGGGGGGAGGTTGGGAGAGGGTGAAAAATATTCTTAATATCTGCTCAAGCCACAAGCACAAAGCCTCGCGTTAACGAAGGAAATAGCTCATTCGGGATATAAAGAAAACGCGTTATATGAGTCTAGTAGAGATGGGCTCGAAAGAAATAAAAATTTTAGTGTACAAGAAGTACATGAATTTTTATTTTCTTGAAGAGACCGCTCTAATAGACCATAGAACACGTTTTATTTAGAGGCTCGACGAATGCGATCATTAATCGCAAGCCCCACCCCCTCGCTTGGGATAGGCGCCATCGCAAGCTTAGTGTAGTTCGGGTTTTTATCAGCCTCACGCATAAAAGCAAAAAGGTTAGCCGCAGCCTCGCGAAGGTCGCCTTTAGGGCTTAAGTTCATCAAAGCATTGTCATACCCTGGGCCAAAAGCAATAAATAATTCATCATCTTTTGGCTCCGTAACATTAATTCTGAGCTTTTTACTCGGTGCATAATGCTTTAAGAGCTGCCCCGGAGAGCTTGGTTTATCAGGGTTTCCGTCAGAAACGAGTACCGGTTCGTTTAACGCTTCTTCAAGCTGTTCTATGGTAATCCCCCCTTCCTTCAGCAAAACAGGCTTTTTCGTCGTCAAATCCAAAATCGTAGATTCGACCCCAACCGCGCATGGTCCGCCATCTAAAATCATATCAACGCAATCTTCTAAGCTTTCAAGCACCGCCTGAGCGGTTGTCGGTGAGATAGACTGCGAACGGTTGGCAGACGGCGCAGCAATCGGCACCCCCGAACGGCGGATTAAATCAAGCGCCACAGGATGTTTCGGACATCTAACAGTAATCGTCGAAAGCCCCGCACACACCAAATCAAGCGCTGGATTATCATCAAGTCGCGGTAAAACAAACGTCAGCGGCCCAGGCCAAAACTTTTCAGCAAGATACAGTGCCCTGCTGTCTGCCGCCGCATATTCCGGTAGCTCCTCCACAAACCCAAGGTGCGAAATAAGCGGGTTAAACGAAGGACGCCCTTTAGCTTCAAAAATTGCCGCCACAGCATGCCTGTCATACACATTAGCGCCAAGTCCGTAAACCGTTTCGGTTGGAAACGCAACAAGCCCGCCGCTCTTGATAACGCCGGCAGCTCGTTTTATATTAGCCCCATCAACCTTATAAATTCCACTCATAACGTCCTCACGAAAAAAAACATAACTTAAAACGCACATTATCACGATAAAAAGCAAAGTCAAGCCCCTATTATTAACCAAATATTCACCATTACGCCCGCAAAATATCACCCATTGGATATATTATAGGAGAAACAAATGACCGAAATTACATTTAATCAAAATTATGAAAACGCCGCCGTCAAAGTTTTGATTGCGACCTTTGAGGAAGAGCTAAACTATGGCGCAGCCCAAATTATAGACCGCTCCACATTTAATAAACTCAAAGCTCTGATTGAGCGCGAGGATAATGAGGAAAGCAAAAAAGATATTTTAATGCTTGATATGGTCAAAGAAGCTGTTGTATTAGTGCGCGTAAAAAACACCATCGACACCGCCGAGTTAGAAGAAATGGGTGGCAAGCTCTACGCCCGGATTAAAAACTTCAAATCCGCAACAGTTTATGCCCGCAAGTTACCCAAAACCGACTTCACCGCTGGGAAAGTAGCAGAAAGCCTAGGCTTCGGGATTGAGCTTGCCTCATACAGTTTTGATAAATATCATACAAAAAAGAAACAATCAGAATTTCCAAAGCTTGAAAGCGTCAACTTTGTTGCCAAAGATGAACTCGATAGTAAAGCTTATGAAGACCTCGCCGCCTTGGCAAATGCGGTGCGTTATGCCAGAGATTTGACAAACGAACCTTCAAACGAGCTCACCCCAGAGATTTACGCCGCAGACATTAAGCGCTTAGAACACTTAGGACTAAAAGTCACCATTTTAAACCAAAGCGAGTTAAAGAAAAAAGGCTTTAACATGTTGCTTTCGGTATCTCAAGGCTCAGCAAATGATGCCTATGTCTGCATCTTAGAGCATCGCGGAAATAAAAAAAGCAAAAACTGGGACGTCGCATTAGTTGGTAAAGGCGTAACCTTTGATTCTGGTGGTATCTCCTTAAAACCAGGCGCTGGCATGTGGGATATGAAACAAGATATGGCAGGTTCCGCTGTGGTTGCCGCATCGCTTAAAGCCGCCGCACAGCAAAAGTTAAACTTAAACATTGTCGGTATTGTGGGCCTTGTTGAAAATATGCCCTCCGGCACCGCCACCCGCCCCGGCGACATCGTCACCTCGCTTTCCGGACAAACCGTTGAAATCTTAAACACCGACGCCGAGGGACGCCTCGTCTTGGGAGATTGCTTAACTTATGTCGAACAACAATATCATCCAGAGCGGATTATTGACATCGCGACCTTAACCGGTGCCATTGTTGTCGCCTTAGGGTCCGAAATGGCGGGCTTATTCACAAATGATGACTGTATGGCTGAGTTATTAAGCATCGCAGGTGAACAGTCTGGCGAGTTGCTATGGCGCTTCCCGATGAATGATAATTATCGCAAGATGATTAAGTCTGATACCGCCGACATTAAAAACATCTCAAACGGTCGTGCTGCCGGCTCAATTACCGCCGCCTGCTTCCTTGAGAGATTTGTCAATAAAGATACCCCATGGGCACACCTTGATATTGCCGGTATGGATAAGGTTGAAAAAGCCAAAGCCCTCTACCCATTAGGCGCATCAGGATTCGGTGTCAGATTATTAAATCAGTTCTTAAAGAACTTAGAAAAGAAATAAAACATTCAAAAAGCCCTCAATAAAAAGAGGGCTTTAATTTTAGCATGCTCGTTAAAAATCACACTCTCCACCCGCCGCAGCTAAAAGTTAAGCAGGGGCGGCTCGCACCGCTGCCACTGCGGCTCGCACTTGCTTAAATAACCAAAACCAGAAGCGCCAAAAGGAAAAACAACACCAGTTTAACATCAATCGTAAAAATAAGCTTACGTGTTTGTATCACCTCGGCAAACATCGGCGATAAAAGCAACATCGCCACCACATACGCGGGGTTATCAGCAAGCCGTAAGGCAAGCGTCTTTGCCGTAATGAGTACCATACTAAACCCCACCAGCCACACTCCGTTCCAATTTTTAAGCGGCGCAGCTAGCTCTTCAAGCTTATTCTTATTTCTCGGTGCATGCAAAAAACCAACCAAATTATACACTCCACTCACAAAGCAAGCAATCGTTAAGTAATACACCACGCCCGCATATGCCGACCCGCCATTTAAGGCAATATAGCGCGTGGCAATACTCATCAACGCCAAAGCAAACACCGCGGGGTATAAATATCGCTCCGCCTCTAAGCTCACATGCACCCGCATCATCCGCCAAT
>CAYVUJ010000119.1:0-5265 GCA_964454825.1 uncultured Lachnospiraceae bacterium
GTTTGTTGTCTCACCTACGATGACATAGTCAGGATCGTCGTCGTTCATCATGACTCCGGCGTCATACAGCGCTTTCATGAGGCCCGGTGCGCCGATGACATAGGCCGAAGCGCCCGGACACTGCTTCGCGATGAACTTCGCCGTCGCCAGCGCCGAGGTGTAGAAATGCTCCTCGCCGACATCGAGCCCCATGCGAAGCAGCTTGAAATGAAGCTCCTGTGGACTGCGTTCGGAGGAGTTGGTCAGGAAGAGAAACTCCTTGCCCTCAGCCTTGAGCCATTCGACAAACTCGCGCACACCGGGAAGCAGAACATTCCCGTGATAGATCACGCCGTCCATGTCGCATATGAACCCTTTTTTCTCTTTGATTTCGTTTATCATGATTGCACCTTCCATGGTTTGATTACGTGTTGTTAGTTGGGGTGTTGCTCCGAAGTCTGCATAAACCCGATATACGGGAGTCCAGAGGGACGCAGTCCCTTTGGCGGGTCCGGGCAGAGCCCGGGCGGGTTTGGGCGGCAGCCCAACATCGCATACCCTTGTACTTCCGACGTAAGTCGGAAGTACAATAGAGAACGGAGCCGACATCGCAAACGAAGTCTGCGATCAATTTTATTGTGAGGTACAGACCTCGAACATTCTCGGGCTCCGCCCGAGAATGGGAGCATGTGATGTTGGGGCGTTGCCCCAAACCCCAGTGGGGTTGTGCCCCACACCCCGCCGGGGGACATTGTCCCCCGGCCCCCCGAAAAGGGGGTTGTGCAGACTTTACTAATGGGAGTTCGGAGGGACGAAGTCCCCCGCTCCCGTGCGCCTATCGCTTCCTGCGTTTGAAATTGACCTGCGCCACGATTATCCCTGCGAGCATCAGAGTACAACCGGTGACGGCCGCGACGCTCATGCGCTCGTCAAGCATCAACGCGCCGCTGATCGCCGCCCATACGGACTCCGTGGATAAAACTATGGCCGCCAAAGTCGGGTCGGCTTCCTTCTGTCCTATTACCTGACATGTGTACGCCACACCGGTCGACATGATACCTGCATAGAGGATCGGAACAAGCGCGCCGCCGATCGCATCGAACGTCACCGTCTCCGTGAAGCACGCCGCCACCGCGCCGAGGATCGCCGCCACCGCGAACTGTGTCGCGCTGAAGGTCACGGCTCCGAGGCCAAGCGCCATGGAGTGGTCGATCCACATTATGTGCGCTGTCCAGAAGAGCGTGCCAATGAAAAGATATGCATCCCCGATGCCGAGCGGACCCATTGATCCGCAGAGAAGATACAGACCGACAAGGGCGGTCAGAGCGCCGATGACGACGTTTATCCCGGTCCGGCGCCGGAAGATGACAAAATACGCAATGGGGACGAGGATCGTGTAAAGTCCGGTGATGAACGCGGATTTGCCCGCGTTTTGGGTGATGTTGATCCCGAATTGCTGAAGATTCGTGGCGACGAACAGGATCGCACCCGCGACGACGCTGTATTTCATCGAGGCGAGCCGCTTCTCGCGCGACAGCTTACGTTCGCAGATCAGAATCACGGGAATGAGCGAGATCGCGCCCAAGGCGCTTCGGATCGCATTAAAGGTGAATGAGCCTATGTATTGGGAGCTCACGCGCTGTGCGACAAAGGCACAGCCCCATATGATCGCTGTCAGCAGAAGTATCAGTGTGGATCGGGTTTTCTTCATATCGCTACAATAACTCCGGGAACGGTTTGTAATGGTGGAAATGGTCACATGCCCACGCCGGGCATTCATGCCTACACGGCGAACTCATGCACAAAGTCGCGCGTTCGGAAGAAACGCTGGGAACGATGCGGGCATTTTGTGCTGTGCACAATTCACCACGATAATTATATCACAGAACCTATGGCGCTTCAAGAGTTTACATTAAAAAAAGCGCTCCGGCGGCGCTTTTTTGAGGTGTTCCGGTATGTTGTGGTTGCTTTGCGAGGGGCGATCTTGCGGGAGGTGAGGGTTGCGCGTCCGGCGAGGCCTCCCGCGCAATACCCGCGGCATGAGGTTTTGCGGTGTATGATGTTTGCAAGGCCGCGGGGATGTTAGTTTTGCACAAACCTCATGGCGGGACGTTTGCTCCATTCTTCCCCTTTCAAAGTTTTTTGAAGTGGGGGCGGGGGGAACTTTTTTTCTGAGTTCGCATAGCGAATTCGAAAAGTTATCCCCCCGCAAAAAACATTTTCTATTTCATTCTCACGGCGGCGCAGAGCCAGCCGTTTTCCGTGCGCTCGGATACGACCTCGTATCCGGCGGCGTCGAGCGCGGCCTTGACCTCATGGGCGCGCTCGGTTATTATGCCCGACACGATCATCACACCGCCCGGCGCGAGGAATCTCGCCGCGTCCGGCGCGAGACGTATGATGATGTCCGCTACGATATTCGCAAGGATGATGTCGTATTTTCCCTCCGGCACATCCGCCACGAGGTCGCTCACCTCGCACACGACGTTGTCCGTGCCGTTGAGCTCGCAGTTGCGGCGCGCTACCTTGATCGCCTGAGGGTCGATGTCGCAGGCAAAGGCGCTGTCACAGCCGAGCTTAGCCGCAGTGACCGCCAGAATCGCGCTTCCGCATCCCACGTCGAGTACACGCTTGCCCGCCGGATCAAAATCCTCCAGCATCGCCGCGCACAGACGCGTCGTTTCGTGTGACCCCGTGCCGAAGGCCATTCCGGGGTCCATCAGCACGATCACCTCGTCCTCACGGGGCTCGTAGCTCTCCCACACAGGAACGATCACAATGCGATGTCCGGTGTGGATCGGCTTGTAATATTTTTTCCACTGGTCCGCCCAGTCCTCTTCGTTCACGGTGCCTTCAACGCTGAGCGTCGCCTCTATCCCCGCGATCGCAAGATGCTCCCGTGCAAACTCGATGTGTTCCGCAGGGTTGTCCGACGCCGGAACAAACGCGCTGACGGCACAGGTCGTGCGGTCGCGCGCGAGAAGCTCCTCGTCGATCAGATCGCCGTACACGCCGTCCAGATCCTGCTCGATGTCGGCGTAATCCTCCGTCATGAGCCAGTTCGACAGCATCGACATCACTGCCTCGATCGCTTCCGTATCCTCATGCGCGCCGCGCGCCGTGATCTGCGTCCATTCGGTATTTTCCCTGTTATCCATGCTTTTCTCCGTTCATTGTGTTCATGTGGATGCCGTATTATTTGAAGAATTTCTTGAAAAAGCTCTCCTTTTTCGCGTAGTTCTTCTTTCCGCAGGATTCGCCGAAGTCGCGAAGCTTCGCCTTCTGAGCGTCGGTGAGGTTTTTCGGCACCTCGATCACGACCGTCAGGTTCAGATCACCGCGGCGGCTGCCGTTGACCTGCTTGATGCCGCGTCCGCGCAGGGTGAAGGTCGTTCCGGTCTGTGTGCCCTCGGGAATATCGTAGCTTTCCGTGCCCTCAAGAGTCGGAATGTCGATCGTCGCACCAAGTGTCGCCTCCGGGAAGGTGATCGGAATCTCACAGTATACGTCGTAGCCGTCACGCTCGAATACCGGGTGGCTTTTCACCGAAACGCTGATCAGAAGATCGCCCGCCGGCCCGCCGCGAAGCCCGTCCGAGCCCTGTCCCTGAAGGGCGATGCGCTGTCCGTTGTCGATACCCGCGGGGATCGATACCTGAAGCGTCTTTGAGGTGCTGTGCTGTCCCTGTCCTCGGCAGGTCTTGCAGGGAGTTTCGATGATCTTGCCCTTGCCGCCGCAGGCGTCGCAGGCATTTTCGGTCTGCATCATGCCGAGCGGGGTGCGCCGCTGAACACGCACGCGTCCGCTTCCGGAGCACTTCGTACAGGTCTTGGGCTCCGTGCCCTTTGCCGCGCCGCTTCCGCCGCACTCCGCACAGCGCTGTATTCGACGGAAGGTGACGTCCTTCTTGCATCCTTTCACCGCCTCCTCGAAGGAGATGGTGACCCTCACCCCGACGTCGTCGCCCCGGACGGGACCGTTGCTCCGGCGTGAGGAGGAGCCTCCTCCGAAGAACGACGAGAAGATGTCGCCGAAATCAAAGCCGAAGTCCCCGAAGCCGCCTGAGAAGCCGGAGCCTCCCTGAGTCGGATCGAACGCCGCATGTCCGAACTGATCGTACTGCTGACGTTTCTCCGGGTCGGAGAGCACCGCGTACGCCTCGTTGACCTCCTTGAACTTCTCCTCCGCTGCCTTGTCGCCCGGATGTAGGTCCGGATGACACTGCTTTGCCATCTTGCGGTATGCGGATTTGATCTCACTCTCCCCCGCGCCCTTTTGCAGGCCGAGGACCTCATAATAATCGCGTTTGTCTGCCATATGTTTTTTCCTTTAACAGCAAGATTGCGATGGCGGCAGCTGCCGCCATCGCGTGTTTTAGGTTCAAGTCTGCGAGGGGAGGGGGCGCCCCTCCGGTTATCGCCCAACCCCTTTCGGGGGTCCGGGGGATACTGGCCCCCGGCGGAGGTTTGGAGGCAGAGCCTCTTGCGGAGGTTTGGAGGCAGAGCCTCCAACGTAACATGCTCCTGCCCGAGGGCGAAGCCCGAGTGGCAACGAAGTTTGCACACAACAATATTGCGGGGCACAAAACTCATTTGCGCTCGGACTCCGTCTCCTTCGCTGTACTTCCGACTCCGTCGGAAGTACACGAATCTGCCATGTTGGGACTTCGTCCCAAACCCTACAAGGGGTTTCACCCCTTGACCCCACCAAAGGGACGTTGTCCCTCTGGACTCCCGGCTAAGGGGATTGTGCAGACCTCATCGCTCATTCCCCGCCCCCCGAAAGTAGTTTGCGCAGACTTGGAGGTTAGTTGTCGCTCTTGTCCTCGAAATCGGCGTTGTAGACCGTGTCGTCGCCTGCGGCGCCCTGGCCGAAGCCGCCTGCCTGCGCGTTCGGATCAAAGCCCTGCTGGCCCGCCGCGCCGGACTGCTGATACAGCTTCTCCGACAGAGCGTAGAACGCCTTCTCGAGAGCCTCGGTGTCCGCCTTGATCGCGTCGGTGTCGCCGCCGGTCAGAGTCGTGCGCAGCTTCTCCATAGCGTCGCGCACACCCTGCTTCTCCGCCTCGTCGACCTTGTCGCCGATCTCGCCGAGGGTCTTTTCGCTCTGGAAGAGCAGGCTTTCGGCGTGATTCTTCACCTCGACCGCTTCCTTCTGCTTCTTGTCCTCTGCGGCAAACTTCTCCGCGTCGCGCACGGCGCGGTCGATGTCATCCTGGGACATGTTGGTGGGGGAGGTGATGGTGATGTGCTGTTCGCGTCCGGTGCCCTTGTCCTGAGCGGTGAC
>CAYVUJ010000120.1:0-5162 GCA_964454825.1 uncultured Lachnospiraceae bacterium
AGCCGATCTTTCCTTTTCCTGCATTCAGGTCGGCATGATTTCTTCTGCTGCCGAACACTCCGCCGGACAAGATATAATTTCCCAATTCCTGTAATACAGGAGTATATTCAATGCCGTTTCGTTCGGCATCTGTTCCGAACAGGTACAATGCCAAGCTACGGATATTATGGTAAAATCTCGTCAAATCCAGTTTCTCAAGCTCTGCTGCTATATACCCTCGATCAATTTTTAGGTGCTCATAGACATACACATCAACGAGAAAACGCAGTCCGATCCCGCCATCCTTGAAATGCCCGACCAAATGAACAAAATTGAAGATATACTCATCCTCCAAAGACATCTCATAGACATACCGGTAACCGTATTTCGGCTTACATCGATCCCAAATGTTGCGGTAGTAATGATTGAATTCGTTACCTCCATCTACCAAATCACGGTGAACCTCTAAGGATACATACGGCGGCATGGAATAATGATCATGCTTGCGGCCCTCGACATGGTTTTCATAACCCAGTGATCGCATTGCAAGCTGTATTTCTTTGGCCTGCTCCGGCTTGCAGAGGATATCTATGTCCCCCATCGTTCTGAGAATGGAATCCGAATACCGTTTCTTTGTGCAGATTCCTTTAACCGGCATCACATACAACCCACGTTCCTCAAAATATCGAATCAGCTCATCCATCGCATGTTCCTGGGTGAGAGACTGCACAACAGCTACATTGAATTGTTTTTGAAGATTTGGGGCGTGCGTTGCCATATAGAGCAGGGTTTGAACTTGATGCTTCTTTGCGAGGGCGGCAACATCCGCATCTGGTGGGAGGGATATGCTTTCATCATGCAAAGCTGCGCGGATATATTTCACAAGTACATCCGACGGCTTCATATTATCAGGCACTATTATCCCTCCTCGTATACAATATGTTTTAGCGCCGGTTCAGCTTTTTCTCCACACCATTTTGTTGACAACACCGGTGTAGCTTTGGATGATCTTAACGACCTTATCCGACACATTCTCGTCCACATAGTCCGGCACGGGAATTCCGAGATCACGGTTCTTGTTCATCTCAACCGCAACATCTACCGCCTGGAGCAAGCTGTTCCCGTCAATACCGGCAAGGATAAAGCAAGCCTTATCAAGCGCCTCGGGGCGCTCGGTCGAGGTGCGGATGCACACCGCCGGAAACGGATGACCAACCGAAGTGAAGAAGCTGCTCTCCTCCGGCAGCGTGCCGCTATCAGAGACAACCGCAAAAGCATTCATCTGCAGGCAGTTGTAATCGTGGAAGCCCAGCGGTTCATGCTGAATTACACGCTTGTCCAGTTGGAATCCGGTTGCCTCGATACGCTTTTTCGAGCGAGGATGGCAGGAGTACAGAATCGGTATATCGTACTTTTCTGCCATGGCATTGATCGCATTGAACAGAGATAAAAAGTTCTTTTCTGTGTCGATGTTCTCCTCGCGGTGTGCAGAAAGCAGGATGTATTTTCCTTTTTCCAGACCAAGACGATCATGGATGTCTGACGCATCAATTTTGTCAAGATTATTGTGCAGCACCTCCGCCATAGGCGAGCCTGTCACATAAGTGCGTTCTTTTGGCAGTCCGCAGTCTGCAAGATAACGGCGCGCGTGTTCGCTGTACGCCATGTTGACATCAGAAATAATATCAACGATGCGTCGGTTGGTTTCCTCGGGCAGACATTCATCCTTACAACGGTTACCGGCCTCCATATGGAAGATCGGAATATGCAGACGTTTCGCACCGATGACCGACAGGCAGGAGTTGGTATCGCCGAGAACAAGCACAGCGTCAGGTTTGATCTGCGCCATCAGGTTGTACGATTCGGCAATAATATTGCGCACCGTATCGCCGAGCGTATCGCCGACTGCATTCAGGTAAACCTCCGGATCTGCGAGTTGCAGATCGTGGAAGAACACGCCGTTCAGGTTGTAGTCGTAGTTCTGCCCCGTGTGGGCGAGAATCGTGTCGAAATACTTCCGGCACTTGTTGATCACCGCCGCAAGACGAATAATCTCCGGCCGCGTTCCGACGATGATGAGAAGTTTCAGTTTGCCGTTGTTCTGCCAGTTTATATTTGTGTAATCAGTTTTGATTTCCATTTATTTATCAATCTCCAATATAATTAAAATCAAACTCCTGCGGATATTTATCATGTAATTCACAACATTTTGTCTTCAAGTCCTGTTCACGGATTAAATTCAAATTTCCCGACAATACTTTTACGATACCCTCTTCGGTTGTTTTTTCTGATTTCTGATTTGTTATGCCATTCCCTTTTTGATATAATCCCTTTTCAGTTTCTATTGTTTTTTCTATCCATCCGGTGTCAAGACAAAATAGATATTAACATCTCTATCACCGTTTCCTGCTCATAGGCAAAAATCAGTTCTTCGTCTGCCTTCTTACGTCTACCATAATCGCTGTCGTAGCGTCCGATACAAGTCGCCTGAATGGAGGACTGGCGGAAGTTATCCGAGTTGGATTTCATTGTCAACCGATATACGCCTATGACAACTTCCTTTTCTTTCGATGCGTCCAACTCGCTACTTCATTCATAACGAACACTTTGTGTGTCAGTGCCAACGATAATCTGCTTGAGTAAAGATTATCATTTAATGCCTTAGATTCACGCAGAAACTCCGGGCTAAAGATAATACTATCTGGTATTTCTCTCTGACGCTTGCCATATCGACCGGAATGGTAGACTTGATAACCATGACAGCATCATGGTTATACTGTATGACCGTCTGAATCACCGTTTCAACAGCGGAAGTATCAAAATAGTTTTTCTAGCTGTCATATTTGGTCGGTGCGGCAATGATGGCAAAATCCACATCCGTATAGGCAGATTCTGAATCAAGTGTTGCTGTAAGGTTCAGTTCCTTTTCCGCAAGGTGTTTTTCGATGTAGTCGTCTTGAATAGGTGATATCCTGTTGTTGATTTTTTCGACCTTTTCGGAAATGATGTCCACGGCAAAAACTTCAACTTCATTATGCTGTACCAGAAAGAAGGCGAGCGAAAGTCCCACATAGCCGGTTCCGGCAACTGCGATTTTCATATGTAACAACTCCCTTGACTCGTATTCATTTCGTATGATAACCGTCAGTCACTCCCCGGCATCTTTATGACCATGCTTGCTTAGGCAGCACACCGCTTATGGCTCAGCCTACAGCGGTTATGCTGTTAGAATTACTCAGCAAATTCTTTTAGTCTTTCCTGAATATACACGAGGGACGCAATCTTCTCTTTTGTCTGTTCAATGGTAAGAAGTTGTGTATTGTTGGAATTGAACTCTGTAAGCGGATTGCGTTCGACATCGCCCTGCTTGAAATATTTATCGTAGTTCAGACCACGCTTGTCCGCAGGAACTCGGTAGAAGTCGCCCATATCGATAGCGCTGGCGCATTCTTCATTGGTGAGTAATGTTTCGTACATCTTTTCACCATGACGGATACCAATAACCTTAATATCATCCTCATTTCCACCAAACAGTTGCATAACCGCTTTTGCCTGGGTCTCAATCGTACATGCAGGTGCTTTTTGGACGAGGATATCACCACTTTCGCCATGTTCAAACGCAAATAAAACAAGATCTACAGCTTCATCAAGGGACATGATAAAACGGGTCATGCTAGGCTCCGTTATAGTAATAGGATTACCTGCTTTGATCTGGTCAACCCACAGTGGAATTACCGAGCCACGCGAACACATGACATTGCCGTAGCGAGTGCAGCAAATCTTTGTCTTGCTTGGATCAACCGTGCGGCTTTTAGCTACTGCAACCCTCTCTTCAAGCGCTTTGGTGATTCCCATGGCATTTACAGGATACGCTGCCTTATCTGTAGAAAGACACACCACACATTTTACACCGGCATCAATTGCAGCTGTTAAAACATTATCCGTACCGATGACATTGGTACGCACAGCTTCCATCGGGAAGAATTCGCATGACGGAACCTGCTTAAGTGCCGCCGCATGAAAAATATAGTCCACTCCAACCATTGCAGGACGAATAGAATCGATATTTCGAACATCACCGATATAGAATTTGATCTTTTCGGCGTATTCAGGATACTTCACCTGATACTCATGGCGCATATCGTCCTGCTTTTTTTCATCACGTGAGAAGATGCGGATTTCACCTATGTCCGTTGTTAGAAAACGATTGAGAACGGCATTGCCAAAGCTACCAGTACCCCCAGTGATGAGTAATGTTTTATCTGCAAATAATTTCATATTTTTTGCTCCTTCATATGCGAGTCAGACATATTTTTTTAAAACTTCAATTGCTATTTTGGCTTTATTAGAATACCCAACGATATTGTTATTTAAAAATAATCTTAAACTTTCTTTCCTTTCTAAGAATGCAATATAATGTTGTCTTAAACTATCTTCCGAAATAAAATTTTGCACTGGGACAACAAGACCGTCATCATCTCCAAACAGATCTCTTGCAATTCCAATTGATTTATTTGAATATCCCACAACAAGTGTTGGTACGCAAGAAGAATATGCTGCAATCGTTGCATGCGTACGACACCCAATAAAGCAATCACATTTCGATATTAGCGATTTCAATTGCATGCAGTTGTAACCATTCGAAATAATTGTAATTCTACTACAATCCATTCCTTGGATAAGTTCCTGGGCCGCCAAATAATCATCGTTTCCATGTTGTTCCACATGTGGAATCAAAACTACCATGGCATCTTTATCTTTTAATATTTCAATCAAAAGACGTCTATAGTTTTCGTATACAACACTCGCTTTCCCATATCGCATAATGAGCGGTGAAATATTTACACCAACTACTATGTATTCGTTCATTCTTCGATCAGGCCATTCAGTTGGTTGTGTGTTCAATAAGAAGGCCGGATCTGATGCTAAATAGACATTTTTTGTGATTCCAATATCATCAAGAATTTGTTTGGAAACCGATTCTCTCACGACTATGGAATCATATAATTTCAACTCTTCTATCACATGCGGTGTTAAAAGTTTTTCGTCTAATGAGCATCCGATCAATACAGATTTTTTATTCATTTTCTTAATAGCCCGCATATGTTCGTTTAGCACATGCTGCATTCCAGTGTAACAATAGTTATCACCACCAATGGACAACGCGATATCACAATCTTTAT
>CAYVUJ010000121.1:0-5149 GCA_964454825.1 uncultured Lachnospiraceae bacterium
GACGACGCAGGCAAGTTCCTCAACGCTTACTACGACACTAAGATCTTCGAGAACGACCCGTTTGCGAAGCTCGACCGCACCGGCGTCGGCAAGCTCATGGAAATGGCGATCAAGCTCGGCAAGGCTGAGAACTCCAAGCTCCACATCGGTATCTGCGGCGAGCACGGCGGCGACCCGTCCTCTGTTGAGTTCTGTAACATGATCGGTCTGGACTACGTTTCCTGCTCACCCTACCGTGTGCCGATCGCAAGACTCGCAGCAGCACAGGCAGCGATCAACCAGAAGAAGAAATAAGCTCTCTTCTGTTTATGGGCAACATCCTTTAGCACACAATAGGCAAAACAAAATATGAAATTAGACCTTGTAGAAGAAATTCTGCAAGGTCTTTTTTTACGCTGAAAGCCTTGTAAATCCCGCATTTTTGACAATAAAACTCTGATTTTATTGACATTTCCGGAAATGCAAAACTCAAATTTCAATGCCCCGAAAAATGGTGTTAAGACTTGCCCAAAGCAATACTTTATATTCGCTGAATTCACACCGACGACTTGGAACGCAAAAGAGTATGTTTTCTCTCACTAAACGCCGAGTGTATAACTGGAACGATATTAAGGTAAGCTTATATATCTAAAATAAAAACCGCTTACAGAGAAATCTGTAGGCGGATTTTTGCGTTAAGGGATTTCAATTTACACATTCGACTTGCTGCTTTCTGAAAATTCTTTTTTCTTATGCAGAAAACAGCACAGCATTTATTTCAGCAAGTTACAAAAGCAGATATCATGCAACAATGACGTCGACTCGTTGCAAAGCAATCAAAGATTGAAGCTCCGTTTAAAATCATCAACTTTAGTGTGAATAATATCCAACTGCGCCTTTTTGCCGTCGGTAAACTCAATCATATAGCGTAAGCTGGGATGTTCCTGCACATCACAGCCATTTCCTATAAAGGTAAAAGAACAAACATCCTTTGCTGTGAAAAGATAATCTTCTTTGTCAAGGGTTCCGTAAATTACGCCTTTTCCATCTTCAATACTGACATAGCAAACCTCACTGAAATCGCCGTCCTTCACGCCTCTGTTTACATTTCCATAAAATTTTGTTGAATTGTTAATGCGCGCAGTTATCTTTCCCATGATTTTGGCGTTTTCTTTTAAACCGCCAGCTTTTTCTTTGATTTTGTCTAAAAAAACCATTTTATAATCCTCCTACATAAAACAAAAAATATTTTGAGTTCACAAGCTTAACGCAGCAATTTTATGCGAGTTATTCCGGCGTGACCTTCTTCAAATCAATATACAGCTCTGCCGTTGTAACGTGCTGACCAAGGAAATCGTCTATGTAAAGATAATAATCAGACTCTTTTTCCATAGAGAACATATTTGTTTTCAGTACCGGATCACATTCGTTAAGAGGACCATCCCCTATTCCATAGAAGTTAACGCTGTTATTCTCAACGTGAACAGCAATCATACAATCGTCATAGTCGCCGTTTTCGATATTGAGTTTTGTATCAATACCCGAGAAAATGGCAGTGAGTGCTTCATGAATTTGAGTAATTCTATTTTTGCCCAACCAATCGCTATCGTCAGGTTCATCTTCATATTCTTCGTCAAATTCGTCCGCATATTCGCTGAGGTGTGTGATCTTACCTTTTCCGTCAAACATACTGTTTTCCGAAAAAGCCAAATCCTTGATTTTTGCCCTGCATGCCTCTCTCGCTTTTTGGAAACTTTCAAAGGCCAAAAACTTCGGTTCAAAATTCCCGATGTGAGCACACGTTCCGGGCAATGATGTTCTGACCGATAATACCCAAATGTCGTTCATATTTCAAATCTCCTACTATACTCTTTTTGAAACATATGCACCACAATTGTGAATCCCTCCACGGCAACCGTTATTGTAATTTTTACACGAACTGCAACGAGACAGATCATTGCTGTTAAAGCGATTTTGCTCTGTTTGTTGTCTCGCCTGATTCCTTGCCTGTCTTTCCATAGCTGCATTGTGCGCGCGAGCATCTTCTGCCATTTGGGCGTGTATTCTTGCCTCCTCCTCTGCTTTTTTCTCCATGGCCGCATTGTGCTCACGTGTAACTCTTGCCATTTCAGCATTGTGGCGTTCGATTTCCCGATTTCTCTCTTCCAAAATGCGAGCTTGTTCTTCCGCTTCTTCGCGCCTTGCCTGTTCTTCTTCGTCTCTACGTTTTTCCGCTACCGCCAAATTGATCGCTTCTTTCAGTGTATCCGCTCTGCCGGTTTTTAAAAGGCTTGATATGTCACCTGCCAGATAAAACACATCTGGATGAAGAAGTGTCACTTTATCAAGCTGCCCGTTTATATCCTTCAGATCGGATTCAAGTCCCTCTTTTTCTTCCGAATACTTTTTATCAATTTCGGCGCATTCGGTTAAATATTTGTCTGTTATCGAAGAACTCTTTTCATCGCATATCTGAACATATTTCAAAAACGCATTGTCGTATTCTACACAAGCCGCATAAAAACGAGCATTTTCTGTTTCTGCAACCGTACTGAATTCATGGAAACGGCGAACAGAATCGAGATGATCATAGTATGTATCTATTTGATGACGCCCCCACACAAACCAACCGACTGCTCCTGCAATCGTTATCCAGCCAATCATAACTGCACCTGCTTTGCAAATACTGGCAATAAGAAACAAGACAACTGCAACGAGTGCACCAAGTCCAATAACAGCGCCTTTTTTGGCAGCGGATATTGCGTATGCATCACTTAAAGAATTGACAAAAGGATTCGCATCGAATGAATGAACAGGCTTTTTGGGGAGATTTTTGGATTCATGTGATTGGATTCCCTTAAAATCATATTCAGCTTCCTCCGCTTTTTCAAACTTTTCATCTATCCATTCATTCTGTAAATAATCTAACTTTACACTTAAACGACTTCTTGATTTATATAATTTATGAATGCGATCCAACTCGGGCGTTATAGACATCATTTCATTATTCATCCTCTTCATCCTCTTCATCCTCTTCATCATAATCAAGTTCATCTTCTTCATCGTAAAATTCACCGTAAAAATCAAAATCAGACGAGTAATTAAAGGGGCCTGCCGATTCACCGGTTGCCAACATCCAAATAATATTCCGTTCGATTTTATACATATCGGAATATTGCCCGTTTTCAGCATATTCCAAATGAAGATACGGCTTCTTTTCAGGTTTGAGGTAATTGTCGCTATCTGATTCATGATGTAATGCAGCAAGCATATCTGCTACTATTCGACCATCATAATAATGATCTGATTTTATAAGCGCCAAAATCGGATTTTTGGTTTCATCCAGCATATTTGGATATCCAGCAAACTCAAGATTGGAATTATCCATGGAATTCGCCATAATGAAAGCGACTTTTTGCAGAAACTCCGATGCTTCTACTGATGCTTCTATTTTGGAAACGCAACGGAGATATTCATAAAAGTAGAGTGCCTTTTGAGTTACTGTACTTGCTTGATCATATGCCCTCTTGCCTTCTGTGGACATAAACCAGTTTACGTCATGAGTTTGCGCTGTCGACTGTGGCACTGTTGAACTTTGTTTTATTATTTCCAACAGCTTGAACGGTGAATAAAACATTGGCATCAATATTTACCTCTCTTTTTATATAAAATGTTTTTTATACACTTTCTTCGCTGTGCTCTGATAGAGGAAGAAGATTGTTTTCTCCTTTGAAGGCATCAATATATTTCCATATTTTGTCTACATAGCTTCGTATCCGTTCATCATCCTGATTTGCATACCAAAATTGACTTTCGCCGAACCCATAGCCGTCTGAATTTGCCCGTGGTACTTTCATTTTTCTGTCTGCTTTTCTAAGTAATACTGCGGTATCTCCGTCAGATCTAATATTATATAGAATATCCTTATTGTTATCTTTTTTCTGCACGCTGCGAAAAACAGTCGCCTTAGGATACCAGCCAACAATCACAGGTCCTTCTGCCGAGGTTGCACAAAAGATAACAGTAACATCCGAAATATCGTTCTTTTCTCGGTATGCCGAATCAATGTTTTCAATATGTACCTGTCGAGCCTTATTATGAAGTATACCTGGTTCCACAAATCCATAGTATCTATCGTCTGAATAACGGTGGAAATTGTTGATATCCATACCGGTTTTGTGTTCTGCAATATAGGCTCCGCCGTTTTGAGGAATCTCCTTTTCAAAACCACTGTCGTAGTACTGCATATATGTAATATTGCAAAACAAAATCTTCCTATTCATGGAATTATTCCTTCTTGTTGTCAACTTTAAAACATAAACCTGATTATGTTGCATTAAGAAAAGAAATATCCACTGAAATTCGAATAAATACATAAAAATACGCATCACCAAAGAAGCTCTCTCGCAAGTCTAAAAAAACAAACCGAAAGGGCTTTGTTGTCGTGTCAAATTTTGCAACAATTTCTCGAATTCATATTTTTTATATGTAAAATGCTTGAATTTTCTCGGATTTATGTTATAATAATTATAGAAAGTTAGGTAGAGTATAGGTATATGCCTTTTCACTTAATTACATAATCAGGTTTATGTCATAACCGCCGTTTTGGCGGCTTTTATATTATCAGCCGCATATTTTCCATACGGCGGCGGTGTTCGTTGCCGGTTGTGATAATATAAATCCTCGTAGTGTTGATGCTTGAGTGACCAAGGATATCGGCAAGCTTGGCAATGTCTTTTTCAATGCCATAAAACACTCGTGCGAACAAATGTCGTAAATTGTGCGGAAAAACCTTTGACGGATTCACATTTGCCTGAACGCAAAGTTTTTTCATCTCCCGCCAAATATTTGTGCGGCTGATCGGCTTGCCTGTCCTCGTAACAAAAATACAACCCGATTTTATTCCTTGCTCTGCTGCATAGCGGAGCAATTTCTTTTGCAAGTCTTTCACGATAAAAACAGATCGGGTTTTGCCTTTAAGCGAAACGGTAGCCTCTCCGTTTTTAACGGATTCAAATATGATAAACTGCAATTCACTGACACGAATACCCGTTCCGCAGATCGTCTGCAAAATCAGGTTTAGCCGTTCATTGCCTTTTTGCTTTGCAGTATTCACAAGTCGCATATACTCTGCTTTGGTCAACTCTTTTTCTTCGGGACAGTAGATCTG
>CAYVUJ010000122.1:0-5148 GCA_964454825.1 uncultured Lachnospiraceae bacterium
CTCCGACGTCGACGCAATCGCAAATTGCGAAACGGATGCGATCTGGGTGTTCTACGGCTGGGCAGGTATCCAGGCCGAGGTGCACGACATCGGAATGGACTACTTCGCTTTTGCGGATATCGACAGCGTCCTCGACTTCTACACACCGGTTCTGATCGCAAACAACGATTTCCTTGCGTCCGACGGCGAGACGGCACGTGCCTTTCTCGCGGCGACACGGAAGGGCTACGAATACGCGGTCGAGCATCCCGACGAGGCGGCACAAATGCTGATCGACGGCGATACCACCGGCTCCCTCCGTGGCTCTGAGGAGCTTGTGAAGGCAAGCCAGCGCTGGCTCGCATCCAAGTACATTGACGACGCCGACAAGTGGGGCGTGATCGATCCCGAGCGCTGGGATGCGTTCTACGCGTGGCTTTGGGACAATGCCCTCACCGAACGTGAGATCGCCCCCGGAACGGGATTTACGAACGACTATCTCTCATAAGCCATGGGATATCTTGAGACCGAGAATATAACAAAGAGCTTCGGCGACAAGACCGTCATCGAAGACATAAGCATCCGTCTGGATGAGGGCGAGCTTGTCAGCCTGCTCGGGGTGAGCGGAGGCGGAAAAACGACGCTCTTCAACGTGATCTCCGGGCTGAGCATGCCGGATCGCGGCAGGGTGCTTCTGAACGGAGCGGACGTCACGGGCAGGCCCGGCGAGATAAGCTACATGCTCCAGAAGGACCTGCTTCTCCCGTATTACACGGTGCTCGACAACGTCTGCCTCCCGCTTACGGTGAAAAAGGGGATGAAAAAGCGCTCGGCGCGCGAGCTTGCCGCGCCCATGTTCGCTCAGTTCGGGCTGGAGGGGACGCAGAAAAAGTATCCCGCCCAGCTTTCGGGCGGAATGCGTCAGCGTGCGGCGCTTCTGCGCACGTATCTTGCCTCGGACGGCGTTGCACTGCTCGACGAGCCGTTCAGCGCGCTCGACACGATCACAAAAAGCGCGATGCACATGTGGTATCTCGACATAATGCAGAGCATCCGTCTGTCCACGCTGTTCATCACCCACGACATCGACGAGGCGATTTTGCTTTCGGACAGGATATACATCCTGTCGGGCACGCCGGGGCACATCAGCCATGAGTTCACGGTCGCACATCCGAAGCCGCGCAGTGCCGATTTCGCCATGAGCGCCGAGTTCATCGCCTGCAAGCGCGAGATCATCGCCGCACTCTGACTGCGGGGGCTGCCGCCATACACGGGGGCTGCCGCCCCCGGACCCCTGCTTGGGCTCCGCCCAACCCCGCCGGGGGACAATTGTCCCCCGGGCCCCCAACTAAAGGGGAGGGGGAAGGACGAGTGCGCTGAACCTCAGTTTCGCACAAACCCAATAGCCGGGAGTCCAGAGGGACGAAGTCCCTTTGGCAGGGTCGAGGGACAGCGTCCCTCGTAGGGTTTGGGACAAAGTCCCAACATCGCAAGTTCCCGTACTTCCGACGAAGTCGGAAGTACAAAAGTCGGAAGTACAGCGAAAGAAGCATAAGCCCAAGCAGGGGGCCGGGGGCGGCAGCTCCCGCATAAATGCGGCAAGCCCCGCATATCCGGGCAACGCCCCCGCGTATGCGGGGGTGTGGGGCAGAGCCCCACATACGCATCACCCGCGTATGGCGGCAGCGCGTGCGTGCTTCCCCGACATCCAGCGCTTCTGTTTTGCCGGGACAATACTTGATTTTTGCCGCCGTTTGTGGTACAATGAGGCGTCAGCACAAATCGGCACCGCGCAGTTCTGACGGCACAGGGCGGCCGCCCCCCGATGTATTGCCCCAAAAAAGGAGGATCGTTATGCATCTTCAGGAATCCGGTGAAATGTACCTGGAAACTATCTATATCTTATCCAAAAAGGCTAACAACGTCCGCTCCATCGACGTCGGCGAGTACATGGGATATTCCAAGCCGAGCGTTTCCCGCGCCGTGGGCATTCTGCGCCAGGGCGGATATCTTCAGATGGACAGCGAGGGGCATCTCACCCTCACGGCCTCCGGTCTTGAGATCGCAAGCAAGATATACGAGCGGCACACCACGCTTACAGCGCTGCTCATCCGGCTCGGCGTGAGCGAAAAGACCGCCGCCGAGGACGCGTGCAAGATCGAACATGACATCAGCGACGAAACCTTTGCGGCGATCAAGCGCCATATCGAGCAGCACGGCAAAAATTAAGGCGACGGCGGCGACGCCTTCTGCCGGGCCTGCCGCCTATATGCGTGCTGTATTCTCAGGGCAATAAATTTTGAGAGGCAATCTTGACAGAGCACAAAAAATCTGATATAATACTTAGGTCGAACAGCCGAAAGAGCGTAGAATCACGACGATTCTGCGCTCTTCTTTACGTTCTTCGCAGTTTTCAGGCAGCTTTTTCTCTGATAAAGACTCCGAAAAAATTTTGGAGGATGAACATGGAAACTGTAAATCAAAGCAACTATCTCGGAAAAGAGAAGCTTTCCAAGCTTCTCGCAAAATTCGCCGTTCCCTGTATTCTGTCGCTGATCATCTCGTGTCTTTACAACATCGTAGATCAGATCTTCGTCGGAAATATGGTCGGAACGGCAGGCAACGCCGCCACGGGAATTATATTTCCGATCACCGTTATCGGCTGGGGCGCGTCGCTGTTCTTCGGCGACGGCGCCGCCGCATATCTGAGCATGGCGCTCGGCAAAGGGGAAACCAAAAAGATTCCCGCCGCCGTCGGAAACGCTGCCATGATGTCATTTATATCGGGTATCATCATTATTGCCGCGGCATACGCGGGCGGAGACGGCCTTCTGACTCTTCTCGGCGCAAAGGATGCCGAAACGCTGCGCCTTGCCTCCGATTACGGCAAGATCATTTACGCTATGATGCCGCTTGCGCTGACCCAGAACTGTCTTGCATCGATCATTCGTGCGGACGGCAGTCCTAAAGTCGCAATGGCGGCAATGTTCACCGGCGCGATCATCAACATTATCGGCGATCCGGTCTTCATTTCCTTTATGGGAATAAGCGGCGCCGCTGTGGCGACCATTCTCGGTCAGTTCGTGAGCTTTGTGATGTGCGCTTCGTACCTTTTCCGTTCTAAAAATTTCAGGGTGAGTGCAAAGAGCTTTATCCCGCAGTGGAAGCTTTTAGCGCGGATCATGGCGCTCGGTGCATCCAGCTTTCTTACGCAGATCTCCATTGTCGTTATCACGATCGTCAACAATATTCTGCTTGTGGAGTACGGTGCAATGTCCCCGTACGGCATTGTGATCCCGCTTTCGGCATTTGTTGTTATCATGAAGCTTTTCCAGATCATTCTGAACATTGCCATCGGCATCGCCGCCGGCGCACAGCCGATCGTCGGCTACAACTTCGGCGCAAAGCAGTATTCCAGAGTAAGAGAACTGTTAAAGCTCATTCTGAAATACACAGCTATCGTGTGCATTGCGGCGACCGTCTTTATCGAAGCCTTTCCGGCGCTCTTTATCAGGATGTTCGGCTCGGACAGCGAGCTGTACATGGAATTCGCCACGGATTGTCTGCGCATTTACCTGTCGCTTATCCTCTTTACCTGTCTGCAAAAGGTCAGTGCCATCTTCCTGCAATCTATCGGAAAGGCGCATTTGGCGGCGCCTCTTTCTCTGCTTCGTGATGTGCTGCTTATCGCATCTTCGCTGATCGTCCCAGTCAAGCTCGGCGTAAGGGGAATTTTCTGGGCGGCGCCGATCGCAGACGTCATTGCGTTCGTTATCACTTTATTTGTCATGCTGCGCGTGTGGAAGTCTTTGAAGATCCGGGACGGCAAAGCGGACCGGGCCGCCTGAGAGCGCACAAAACAGGCAAACTTTCTGTCCGCCTCTTGAAAACCTACTAAATATATGTTATTATAGAGTTATCGTAGGTAATGAGGTGAATGTACATGAAAATTTCTACAAAAGGACGTTATGCACTGCGCATGATGCTTGATCTGGCTGAACATCAGAGCTGTGATTTTATTGCTCTGAAGGATATTGCCCAGCGTCAGAATATATCAAAAAAATATCTGGAGCAGATCATACCTATGCTGAACCGCTCCGGAATGCTGAAAACAAACAGAGGGTCGCAGGGCGGATATCAGCTCGCCAAAACGCCGGACAAGTACACGGTGGGCGATATCCTGCGTCTGACGGAGGGGTCGCTTTCCCCTGTTGCCTGTGCAGAGGAAGGAGAGGCCGGGTGCGAACGCAGCGGCGAGTGTGCCGTGCTTCCGGTATGGCAAGGACTGTACAAGGTGATCAATGAATACCTTGACGGCATCACACTGCAAAACATCCTTGATAAGCAGAAAGAACGGTATATCAATGATTATGTGATTTAAGGCAAAAAAGCCAAGGAAGCGCTCCGACGCGTTTCCTTGGCTTTTTGCATCATTATTATATTTACGCCATGGCTTCCTTCATCGACTTTACATACTCGCCGACATACTCCGGCGCATCCTTGCCGTATTTTTCAAGCAGCTTGACAATAGCCGAGCCGACGATCACTCCGTCGGCAAGCGCGGACATTTTCTTCGCCTGCTCCGGAGTGGAGATTCCGAATCCGATCGCACACGGCGTATCGGTATTCGCTCTCACCAGATCGACGATCGCACCGAGGTCGGTTTTGATCTCGCTGCGCGTCCCGGTTACGCCGAGGCTCGAAACTATGTACAAAAAGCCCTCGGCCTCCTTTGCGATCATGGCGATACGGTTCTCCGACGTGGGCGCGACAAGGGAGATCAGATCAACGCCGTATTCCCGGCAGAGCGGGAGAAACTCCTCCTTTTCCTCAAACGGCAGATCGGGAAGGATCAGCCCGTCGATCCCGATATCACGGCAGGTCGAAATAAAGCGCTCGGCGCCGTAGGAGAACACCACATTGGCGTAGGTCATGAACACCATCGGGATCGACACATCGCGGCGCAGAGTCTTTACAAGATCAAAGATCTTATCGGTCGTAACGCCGCCGTTCAGCGCACGGAGGTTTGCCCCCTGGATCACAGGACCCTCGGCGGTGGGGTCGGAGAACGGGATCCCGAGCTCGATCAGATCGGCGCCGTTTTCCGCGGCCGCGCGGACGACAGCGGCACTCGTCTCAAGATCGGGGGCACCGCAGGTGATAAAGGCG
>CAYVUJ010000123.1:0-5140 GCA_964454825.1 uncultured Lachnospiraceae bacterium
ATAATCTGAATGATCTGTCGCTTTTTGAGGCCTGTGATGAGAAGATCGCCGTGGCAAACGCCGTTCCCAAGGTATGTGCCGCAGCTGACACAGTGATCGGCGCGAACACAGACGACGCCGTCGCCTCCTACATACTGCGCCGCGAGGGGCTGGGCGGGTAGCACCTGCGAAAGGCGGCGCAAACCCATCTCGGACCTGAGCGTGTTCACGCTGCCGATTTCGGATAGTTTGAACACACCCGAAAAAGCAGAAAGAAACGTTTTTTGACAGGTTTTGCCGGGGGCAAAAAACACTCCGATGCAGAAAGAGAGGTTTCCCGATGCTAAAATCCAAATCGACTAAACGCGTTATATGGGGATGTGCCATCTATTCCTTTGTAGTTGTTCTTACATATCTGCTATGTCTTTTTATTCTGAAGGATTGGTGGCGGTATCTGATCATTCCGATCCTCGGATTTCTGTTTTTGGGAGTATACCTGATCGTTGTTCGCCCCTTTTCAAAGAAGCAGGCAAATAAAAAGAGAAAATTTTTTCGTTATTTACTCAGCACTGCTTTGTGTGCAATACTTGCTGTCGGAACCTTTTTTGCGATGGATTACTTTTCGCCGCTTTTCTATCCAATGATCACCTCACGCTGTGAGGTTCCGCACCGTTCTCTGCCGATCACATATGAAGCGGACGGAACATATATCATTACGAATGAAGACAACACAGATTTCAAAATTCTTCAGTTAACCGATATTCATCTCGGCGGAAAATACGCGACCCTGAGTTTGGACGAGGCGGCTCTTTACAGCACCTATACGGTGATCGAACGCAGTCGGCCCGATCTGATTATTATTACGGGAGATCTGGTCTATCCTATCCCCGTCCAGTCATTTACAAACGATAATGCCACGCCGTTTTATCAGATATGTGAGTTCATGAACCGCGTCGGCATTCCGTGGGCGTTTGTCTACGGCAATCACGAAACAGAGCTGATTGCCACCCATACCTCCGAGCAATTAAACAATATTTTGCGTGGGTATTCCTATGCACAGGGAAAAGGCTGCCTCCTGTATGCAGATGTGCAGCCGGACATTTACGGGCGGAGTAATCAGCTGATCGAAATCCGTAATGCGGACGGTTCTCTCAATCAGGCACTCTTTTTGCTCGACTCAAACGACTACGCAACAAGCACGCTCAATGATTATGACTGTATTCATCCGGACCAAGTCGAATGGTATCGTGACAGCGTTGAAAAACTTTCGGCACGGGAAAAGAAAAAAATCTCCTCCATGTTGTTCTTCCACATTCCCCTGCCGGAATACCGGGATGCTTACGAAGCCCTGCAAAGAGGAAGTACAGATGCCGAATATCTATTCGGGGAAAACCGCGAAGGCGTATCCTGTTCGGATCATGACAACGGCCTGTTCAATGCCGTTTTGGAGCTCGGCAGCACAAAAGCCATCTTTGTAGGACACGATCATCTGAATGATTTGGGGGTCAGGTATAAAGGCGTGGATTTGATTTACGGAAAGTCTATTGACTATTTGGCATATCCCGGAATTGACAGGCAGACCGAACAGCGCGGCGGCACACTTATTAAAATCCGTTTTGATTCCGATTATGAAATACTGCCCGTAAGTGACCGTTGGGACGGAAATTGCAATGAACCCTATTATGTTCCGTGATGAGACGCTTTCACATAAATCAGAATACACTGATTTATGAAACGTTAAGTGAAAAAATGAAGCCGCTTTGGATAAACAAAGTCAGGAAGAAGCATGGGGAAACAGCGGAATCCCACATCTGTCCCTCAAATCCCGGCATATGATCACGGCGCTCAGAAAAAAATTCAGAAATATCGCAAAATGTCTTGACACGGCCGTCAAATTGCTTCATAATAAAGCGAATTGACCGCACCCTGAGTTTTTGCGGGAAAAATCAAAGGAATTTTGCCTGCAAAGCCCGGCCGACGGCTGAGATCTTCTCCAGCCTTCAGCCGCTGAGGCGCCCGGCCCGACGGCTCATGCGTCCCGAGGTAAACGTCTCACATTCAACAGAAAGAGAGGACGTCTTTGCCGAAGCAAAGCCGAAATCATCAGTATGAAAATTCCCATATCAAATCAAAAAATCACCGAAGAGCTTGCCGCTAAGCTGAATGCAAGCTGTAATGAGGACCTTCTTTTCGTTATCTTCGGAGACCTTGAGGTGGATTCGCGCTACGCGGAAAGGCTTCTTGCATGCTCAAAGGATACACTGTTCACCTTTGACGCTGACGCAAAGCTCATCACGCAGGTGCCGTTCTCCAGCCTTTGTGAGGTCAGCGCCAAGCGTATGTACGGCAACACCGTGCTCAGCGCTGTGGCAGACGGCGAAAAGCGGGTTCTTTATCGTTGTTCCTACGGCTCTGCGACCTTTGTCGACCTTGCAGTCAACTTCATCACCGCATCCATCTCCGGGAATGACACCGAAACAGCGCTCGGCGCACTCTATGACGCCTTTGAAAAGGGCTTTTCCGTCTGTCCGAAGTGCGGACGCACCCTTCCCAGCGCCGGAATGGAATGTATGCGCTGTGCAGGACGCACCAAGGTCATCCGCAAATTCTGGAAATACGTAAAGCCTCAGTTCCCGAAGATGGTGGCAACGCTCATCCTCTCCTTTGTATCGACCGCCCTCGGACTTGTCCCCTCATACATGACAAAGACTCTGATCGACGATGTGATCCCCTCCGCCTCGATGAAAATGCTTTTCACCGTCATCGCGATCCTCATCGGTACATACGTAGGTATCGCCGTCGTCAACTCGTTCCGTAACTACCTGTTACGCATCTCGGGCAATAACATGATCGCCGCGCTGAAAACGGACGTATACCACCAGGCGCAGTATCTGCCTATGAAATTCTACGACAAGACCTCGACCGGCGCCGTGATCAACCGCATCAACTCCGACTGCGGCACGCTCCAGTCGTTCATTCTGCGAAGCTCTCAGGATGTGATAGTTCAGGCATTTCTTCTGATCGGCATCGCCGTGATGATGCTCGTCATGAACTGGAAGCTGACCTTGCTTGCGCTCACCCCCGTGCCGATCATCGTGGTCTGTTCATCCCGCTTCGCACGTGCGCAGCGCCCCTTTTACCGCAAGATCTGGCGCCGTCAGACCGCGATATCCTCGCTTCTGACAGACACCATCCCCTGCATCCGCGTCGTAAAATCCTTCACGGGTGAAAAGGATGCGACAGAGCGCTTCGACCGCTACACCGAGGAGTGGCTCAAAACCGACACCAAGCACGCTCCGCTCATTGCCTCCTACGGGCAGATGATCAACTTTGTCATCAACTTCGGCGTTGTGCTGATCTGGCTCATCGGCGGAAGAAGCATCATAAACACCCCCTCCTCGCTGACGGTCGGTACACTCGTGCTCTTTCTCAACTACACGTCGACCTTCTACGGCCCGGTCAACTACTTCACCGCCCTCAACGACAGCATGCAGGAAGCCTTCGCCGCCTCCGAGCGCATCATGGACATTCTCGACGCGGAGAGCGAGCCGAACTTCGGCCAGGGCAAGATCCCCGGCCCGATCGAAGGCAGGATCAAATTCGAGCACGTCAACTTCGCCTTCGACCGGTCGAAGAAGGTGCTGAGCGACGTCAACCTCGAGATCGAAAAGGGTGACATCGTCGGTATCGTCGGCACCACCGGTTCCGGCAAGTCGACTCTTGTGAATCTTCTGATGCGCTTCTACGACGGCTACGACGGACACATCTACATCGACGGCCACGATGTGCGGGATATCGACCTGAACTACTGGCGCAGATCGATCGGCTTTGTTCAACAGGAGCCGATGATGTTCCACGACACGATCTACAACAACATCGCCTACGGCATGCCGGGTTCAACGCCGGATGAGGTCATCGCCGCCGCGGACATCGCAAACGCACACGAATTCATCGCGCGCTGCCCCGACGGATATGACACCGTCCTCGGCGAGCGCGGCGTCGGTCTTTCCGGCGGTGAGAAGCAGCGCCTCTCCATTGCGCGCGCGGTGCTGAAGAACCCTGCGATCCTGGTGTTCGACGAAGCGACGGCAGCCGTCGACTCGGAGACCGAGCATCTGATCCAGGAGGCGATCGACCGTCTGATCTACGGACGCACGACGCTGATGATCGCGCACCGTCTCTCCACCCTCGCCAAGGCGAACAAGATCGTCGTCGTCGACCAGGGTCACATCATCGAGTGCGGCACCCCGGAGGAGCTTCTCGCCCTCAAGGGCAAGTATTACCGTCTCGTGCAGATACAGTCCGCCGGAGCGAACGAACTGAGCAGGGATAGCGACGAGCTTGACCTGCTGAAATGAGGTCTTGATTATTTCCACGGGGTATGGTATAATAGACGCATAAATCATTGCTTCGCAATGATTTACAGCTTCGCTGTCCCGTGCTTTGCACGGTATGCGTCATTGACACCTCGCAATCGTTTCCTTACAAGCAAAAGCGATTGCTTCGTGGTATAATCAGTATACGGAATGTTGCATTGTATGTTCCGGCCGTTTTTTAAGTCTGCACAGCCCCCATTTCGGGATTCCAAAGGGACTTCTTCCTTTAAAAGACCGAAACAGGGTCGTGCACATCGTTTTCCATAATAATACATCACAGTAAAGGGAGTAGCCGGCGCTTTTGCGCTTCTCGGATCGTCAGTACGGTTCCTTCGGGGCCCGGTTCGTGAATTAAACGGCAAGACTTTACCGCGTCCGCGGGAGAGTCTTGCCGTTTTGTGTTTTTGAGCGCTTTTGTACCCTATATCAAGGAGGAAATATGCTGTACGCTGTTGCTTTGTTCGCCATCGTCTATATTCTCATGTTCGTCTTCCCCAAATACCGCCCGTTTGTCGCTCTCGGAGGTGCGCTCTTATTTGTTGTGAGTGGTATGATCCCCGTGTCGGCTGTCATTGAGTATGTAGACCTCAATGTACTCATGATGATCGCCGGGACTATGGGCATCGTGGCGCTTCTCATCGAATCGAGGATGCCGTCGCTTCTCGCCGATATAATACTCGAAAAAACGCCGAACATTATGTGGGCTATGATCGCGCTGTCGCTGTTTGCGGGGATCGTCTCTGCCTTTATCGACAATGTCGCCACGGTGCTGATGATCGCCCCCA
>CAYVUJ010000124.1:0-5139 GCA_964454825.1 uncultured Lachnospiraceae bacterium
GATTGTCTGTTTTTGTTCCCCCGCTGTAACGGCAGGGTGCGAGCTTCATACGGGTGTAATCCCATTCGGACATAACCGGGAGTTCAAGATTCAGCGACGGAATGCAGAGATAACCGATATATCTGTAACCGTCAATCTCAACCTCTGTCATTCTATCATCGTAAGGATCTGTACCGTCATTTTTTCCGTCTAACTGTTCCAAGAGTTTCGGCAAAATCCCATTCACAGATAGTCCGGCTTTCCGATCCTCTTCTCTGTTCCATAAAAACAAGGACAGTGCTGCCAATATCAGCGCAGCACCCAAAACCATGCAAACGATTCCGAATTTATTTCTCATTACGGGTTCTCTTTCTTCCGAAACGCAGAATCCAGCCGCACGAAAATAATATTAATCCCAGTGTCACAAGCACCGGAATCGGCCAGTTCAGCTGTCCGGTTTGAGGCAAATTGGGATCTTGCGGAGGTTGCGGAGGGGATTCCGTTTCTTTTTCAAGTTCGACTTTGGGAGCGGCATTTACATCATAGACATATTCGCCGGCCTGGACGTCCGGAACACCGATTAAAAACGGAACCGCCTTGTTGTATCCTTCGGCTGCATCATTTTGCACGAGAAGATAAAGACCAAGCTCTAAATTTTCAAATACAGCATTTCCGTCACTGCCGACAGGTTTTGTTGTTCCTGTTATTTCGTGTTCCGCGGCATAGTCTTGCAGTTTTCCGGCTAAGTCGGAGGACTGTACCTCACTAAAATCCTCACCACAGTCTGCAAAGGCACCGACAGGTGCAAAGCTGTAATTGCCGTCCTGCCCGGATACCTCGCAGACGCGGTACAGCGTCACACTTCCACCCGAAACAACGGTATCTCCGCAGTGCATGGTAACCGTGACCGATCCCTTAGCCGCGAAATCCGGCACAGAATGTGCGTAGGCGGCAAATTCCCCGGCACACAGCAATATCAGCGCAAGAGAAAGGGTGAATATATACTTGAATGTTTTCATAAGCCCTTTCCTCCTCATTTTTTCTTGCGTGTTTTTATGATCAGTATGAAAAATAAGCTCAGAAGCATGGGAAGCGCCACGATCGGAGCTACAATCAGCGGCTCTATCTGCAATGCGTCCGATGTAACGCGGACCGTCTTTGCCTGCTCTGTGTTTTCGATACGGTGACCTCTTACCAAAATGCGGTGCGTATTGATCCCGTAAGGCGTGCAGGTAACAAGCGTACAGTAGTCCTTGCCCTTTACGATCTGCAGCGCCGCCGTATCCTGCGGCTCAACGATGAGGATCTGATCCACCTCATAAGTCAGCGTCTCCTTCAGCACGCATAGCATGAAGGTGTCGCCTATGCTGAGTTTGTCAAGATCGGTAAACAATTTTGCGCTGGGCAGCCCTCGGTGCCCGGAAAGAACGCAGTGTGAGCTTTCACCGCCTACCGGGAGCGAGCTCCAGTCGATATGCCCTACGGCAATCTGCAAAACGTTTTCCTCCGTGCCGTGATAGATCGGCAGAGAGCAGCCGATCATCGGAATATCGATGTACCCGATAATGCCGTTTCCCGATACATTTAACAGCTGTTCATACTGGTCGCGTTTTTCCTCGGTAACTATGGGATGGTAGCCGTTCTGGGATAACTCCGCGTTATAGCTTATTGCGTCGGCTAAAAGTTTTTCGTAGGTACCATCGTCCAGATTTGCAACGCTTCCCGCATAATCGGCGATAGCACGGGACTGGTGCAGAGAGTTGATATAGTCGCTGACAACCGGGTACAGCAACAGGGATAATCCTGCAAGAAAAATAAGTATCAACAGTATTGTTGTAAAATGACCCTTCTTTTTCATGCAAAGTTCTCCTTGTTGTACAGAAGCGACCCGCAGGCCGCTTCTGTACATCATACATACTTTTAGTTAATACCCGTTATTTCTGAGCGTCCTCAACATCACTTACACGTCTTCTGGTAACAAGCATTACAACTGCTCCGGCTACAAGCAGTCCGCCGATTACATAGAAGAGCGTTGTACCGATGCCACCGGTAGAAGGCAGCAGAGAACCGGTTTTGTTCTCTACCTTATAGTTGCCGCTTATAAATTTCTTTGCTTCTGTGTCAACCTCAGCTAATTTACTTGCATCAGTTAGTTTAATTTCTACAGGGTTAGCAAGACGGTTGTAACCGTTCGGTGCTTCGGTTTCCTCCAGATAATAAGTTCTGGCATTGGCGCTGGAAGTGAAATTTCCGCCCAGACCGCGGATGATCATATCACCGGCCGTGATATCAGAAACCGTTTCGATATCGGGATTAGCGATTTCCTCAGCAGTAGCAACACGGTAGACCTTCTTTCCGGTCGCTGCGTCTGTTGTTTCTACAAAGCTGAACTGTTCAGTCAGTGTGCCATCTTTATCTTTTGTATTGTACAGATTGAATACTGCATTTTCAAGAATAACATTTTTGTTGTCGGTTTTTACCACTTCCACTTCATAGACAAAGGTGTTTGTCGTGGATTTGGTCACCTCGACGTTATTGGCACCATATGTCATATGAGCCTCATTGGGGTTGCCCTCCCCGGCGATAATGGCATCTGCGTTCACATAACCATAGTACTCGACAAAAATCGTTTGTGTAAGTCCGCTACCGGTGGTACCTAAAACTTCCTTGAGAAATTCGTCCTTAAACGTCATCTTAAAGCAGCAGACCTGATCATTATGAGTAACGTTCTCAATCTCATATGTAAAAGGAGCCGCACTCAAATCGGATTTGCCGGAAGCGGGGTCGGAGTCATAAACAACATACTTGGCATCCTTGACGATATCTTGTGCAAAATAAACCTTTGTAATAGAACCAAAGTCCAGTCCGGAGGAGATGATATCGTACAGCTTATAATTTGTCGCACCCGGCATAACCTCTATCCGAACACGGAATTCTACCTTTTCGCCGATGCACTTTGTGTTTCTTTCAGCCCAGTTGCCGTCATAATTTCTCCGTACTTCTTTCACAACTTTCGGCAGCTGGTTCTTTGCTTCAATGGTTGCAGTAGGATTCGTCGTATCCACTGAAAACATGGTACCTGCAGAGGTGTCAACCAAAAAGTATCCGAAACCGATGTTGGAAAATGTCACATTAAACTTATCTTCATTACCTTCACCGGCAACCTCGGTGGCAATAATATTTCCACTCTGGTCGATCGGCAGGCGTTCTTCATTCGCGCCCTCGCCCAGGTGATCGATCTTCTGCACATAGCTGATCGGCTTGTCGGCATTTGCAGGATCATCGTTCCATTTATTGATCTCCTCCATCAGCTGCCGTGCGATGTCTCTGGTAGCCTCGCTGTCGTCCCCAACAGTGCCCATACTCGTAGATAACTCTACATAATACGTGGTATCATTCCCTTTTATCAGAGTAAAGACATTATTGCCTTTATATTGCATTGCTTTGACAGCATTATACAAAGGATCTGTTGATTGAATCGAATAGACATAGTGGTGTGCTTCAACATCATAGCTGTCAAGGTTAAAAATCTTGTAAACAGCATAGCTGTTTCCCTTTAATGCGTTCTCAATGGTAAGCGACGGTGTTGTCGGTGTTACCGGGGTTTCCTCTGTGTCGCCTTCTGCGGCAAACACGGCTGTTGCTCCGAGTGCTAACACCATAAGCAGCGAAAGCACGAGAGCGAGAATTCGTTTGGTCTTCATTGTTTTGTGTCCTTTCATAAATAAAGTTTTGTTGTTATTTTGCTGTCAGGGATTGCGCGTCGTGATCTACAAGTCCGGAGGTAGAGTTGACCTCCTTCCTCGTTTACTTTTTATATACAACAGGATTCCTGCGCCCAGCCACAGCACAAGCCCTCCTGCAATATATTTGGTTGTTCCGCTCCCGCCTGTTGCAGGGAGTTTATAGGAAGCGGTATTGACACATTTGATCACAACCGGGCCGTCCAGCGTGCCTGAAACGGCAGTGCTTTGACCGCTCGTCATATTGTTTATCACCCAGTTTACCCGATACCCGTCGGTCGTTATCTCGCGAACCGTCCAGTCGGATTTGTTGGGTATGCCGTAAATGGTCAGGGACTGCGATACCTTCAGCTTTACTCTGAATTTACCGTCCGCATCCGGATAAAGCGTCTCTTCGGCTGAATTCTGGCCGCCGGGGCTTCTCACTGCCGTGAGATAACTGCCAAGCGGTATGCCGTCCGGAGGCTTCAGTTCTATTTCAAACTCAAATTCCTCGCCGTCGGGCGTAACGCCGGATAACTGCTTGCTGAGCGTCAGCTCCTTCAAAAGCACGTTGGTAAAGGATATATTTTTATCCTCCGCCAACGCCGTCCCGTCTTTCCAAAGTCCTGTCAGCTTAGCACTCAGCTCTCCGTTGGTGCGCGTTACCGTGACTTCGGCGATGTACACGCCCTCATCGAAGGAGGTCGAGCGGTCAGCCGCGTCGGCCAGCTCTGTGATCTTGTAGTACAGCTTTGTTTCCGGATTCAGGTAATCGCTCGCGGGATACGGCAGGTTGAATATGCCGTCGGCCGAAATTATAACGGTGATTTCCAGCTGTTGTACGAGTCCGTTCTCCTTTGGCACGGGATTTTCAGGACTCATAACCTCCTCCAGCTTAAACTGATAGGTATGCTCTGCACCGTCCGGATTCGCAAGCGTCTTGTGAACGGGAAGATTCAAAGATGTTCCCCGCTCACTGTTCGTAACGGTTACCCGGACGATACCGTCTGATGCTCCGTCTGAGGTTTTCGCCAGAATTACGCCGGTGGCAGAACTTCCGTCGGTTGTGACGACCTCATCTCCCGCATAGGTTACGGTATATCCTTTTGCGGATTCCGATGTCTCCCGTATCTCAAAGCGCGTCCCGGCAATAAGTCCTGAAAATGTTGCCGTCGCTCCGGGCGGGAGAGAAAGTGAACCGGCTGACTCTATCTGCAGTACCGTCTGGGTACCGTCCGCCGCTGTCAGAGTGTATTTCGTGCCGGCCGGAATCGGGACATCGTCCAAAGTAACGGTAAAATCAAAGGTTTGATCCGGCAAAACAGGTGACAGCGCTTCCAGCACCTTTGTAATCTTCAGTGCACCCAGCTTGTTGAAATCAACCTGATTGACAAAAGTAAACTGTGTATGCAGTCCATCCTCAAGCCTTTCCAAT
>CAYVUJ010000125.1:0-4717 GCA_964454825.1 uncultured Lachnospiraceae bacterium
CCCGGCACGTTACCGTACCAGGGTATTACAGTCTCTACGGATTCTCAGATATGAAAGACCATAGGAATTGCCACACCCACATCAATTCTTATGGCCCGAAAGGAGGGGTCTGTATGAAGGTTAGGTCTTCTTTGCATTTATTTAGAGCGGTGTATTCCCATATCTGAGTCTTTCCTCGGTCTATGCCTTTATCCCTGCGGCCTTTGACCGATATAGCCATTTACCAGTGCATTCATTACAAAGCCAACTGAATACACATAGGCAATTACTTTACCTAGTTCGTTCAGTTTATCGACAATCGAGAGTGAACCCGCAGCGTCGATATCGAACGCTTTCATGACTGAAACAAGATCCTCTGAAGCCTGACGTGCACTGTCAATGTCATCACCAACAGTAGCAAGCGTAGTAGCCGCTTCAGAAAGCTGGAATGCTTCGTCAAGAGTATATCCAAGACGGGCAAACGTAGCCGTCGAGTTTACAACGTCAGTAAGTGTTGCACCGTACTCTGTCGCGGACTTAGCAGCATTATCAAGAAACGTATCATACGTTCTCTGCGATTCATCCGTAACCTTGTACAGTTCCGTCATAGCAGTGTCAAGTTCATGGACGTTGCCAATCATATCCTTGATCGTATTCCAGACCATATAGATAGCCTGTCTCAATGTAAACCACTGAGCCGCAGACTTAGCAACATTCAGAAGTGAGCTGCCGAAAGATTGTGTGGATGCAGTTGCGCTAGCAGCGCGAGCCTGTATCTCCGAGAAATCCTGCTTAATCTGTCCCAAGCCAGCAGTAGATATCGAACCCGTCTGAATGCTGTTATTGACGCGAGCAATCAGATTATTAAGATCGGTACCTACCTCTGTGCCTTTAAGTGCCTGTGCATTGCTGTTCTGGAAACGCTGAATGCGGGCAAGCAGGTTATTGTAGTCTGTAGCAAGTCTCTGTGTGGACTTACTGATTTGGTTTTCAATGTTTACGCCCTTCTGCCGTTCAGCGTTACATTGCTGAATCAGTTGCAGAATGCGCTGTTGTGCCGCACCTGTCGCATTGACGTTCTGCGTCTGGGCAGCCCGCATTGCGGCATCGGCCTGTTGCTGAAGTGCCTGTGCATCACGGAGCAACGTCTGTGCTTGCGAGGAACCTACCTGCTGCTGCTTAGACTCTCTAAACTTAGCCGTAGCGGCCTCGTATTGAGCCTGTATGCGAAGCAACTCTTCCATCTGCTGACGCACAGCATTCGTGTACGTCTTCAGATCGGCGAGATTCTTCGTGTAGCTGTTTTGTGCCAGATCATACTTGTTCGCAGTAGAGTTAAGCTTTATATTATTGACGTTCGTATTAGTGCCGTCAAAGAAACTCGCATAATGTTGTCTTGCCTGAGCGACAACATTGCTCCAGTGCTGAAGCTTGCGTTCACTCGCGTCAAGATCCTGTGACAGTTTCGTGAATGCAGACGTGCTGGGATCGGCAGTACGGAGCTTTGCCATGATCTGATCTGTAGACCGGTAAAGCTCCGTAACACGGCGCATAATCGACTCAAGCTTATTTACAGTGTTCTGTGCTCCGTTGACAGGACCATTACCGTTGTTATTACTGCCGGAGCCGCCATTGCCTGAACCGCCTTTGCCTCCAGCACCGTTAGGGTTGATAGCACCCTGTATCTGAATCTGATTTGCATTAATTACAAACTTAGCAGATTGCAGGTGCTTCTGGAACGTGCTGACAAAGGCATTGGCTGTATTAGCACCTAACTGCTGTAGGCTGGAAGTCTGATTAAGAAGCCGGGCAAGATCAATCGTTCCTGTCGCGTTGTTGACGGACTTGATAGACTCGTCAGCAAACTGCTTTCCGAGCTTCTGTGCGCGATTCATGAGCGCTGTGCTGTCAAGGGACGCACTCGCAAGTTTAATCGTCTGTCCGGCGAAGCCGCTGTTAATAGCCCGCTGAATCTGCGTGCGCACGTTATTCGCAAGCTTAACGCTGGATACACCAATTGTCAGATTGTTGAGAAGAATCGTCTTGTTGCCGAAGGCGCCTTGAATCATCTTCTCAATCTTTGCCAGTTCCGCGTTAATCTGCGATGTTATATTCGTATAGTTAACATTAACTATAACGTCAACCTGAATTGATTGATTTGCCACTCATATCATTCCTTTCATGCCGCATAACCCAGAGAGTAACCACTACTCCATGCGGCATGCTGCTAACCCAGAAATTGCACCAGAATTGTCATAATTGCGCCTATGCCGCCAATCAGTCCCGCTGCGGGAAGTATCTTGTCCTTTGCCTGTTGCGTCCACGTAGTTGCAACATCAATCTTAGTTTTATCGTCTACTGCCTTTAGTTCCACTTTCACGTCGGTTATCTGCGAACGTACTTCCTTGACATCACTTACAACACCGTCGATACGTGTGTTGGCGTCGTTCACCCGTTGATCAATGCCGTCCATGGTTCCCTCGATATGTCCGAGAGTCGTCTGTGTTTCCTTCGTTACCTCGGAAAGGTTATTTACAGCATTGGTAAGGTTCTGTGTCACCAACATATTTTCCTTGGTTATTACTGCGTAATTGGTTTCGATGCTCGCCATACGCTCTTCAAGTTTTGTGATGTGTTCCAGCGTTTCCGAGTGTATCTTGTCTACTCGCGCATTCGCGTCCTTGAGATCCGTCTTTAACTCTTCTATCTGCTTACCGTTGTGATAACACTTTGAGCTAGGCATTCCGTCTCGCTCATAGGAACATGCTTCGTATGGCTCCGCCATGTATATCTATCCTTTCATCACTTCGTACCTCACTACATCTTTTCGACCAACTCTGTTAATGGACTGCGCCATATTTTCTGCAATTCTACATATCCAAACAGGGGACTGCCCCTCAATACTTCGATAGCACGCTTCATGCCATTACGCTGATCACGGTATGCCCATGAGTCAACCTGTGTCATGTAGTCGCCTTCAAGTATTACCTTGGCTCCGTCGCTGACGCGAGAGAGACAAAGTTTCATAAGGTCAATGGTCGTGTTTTGAGCCTCACTTATATATAGAATCTCGTTATCCCGAATCTCCATGCCCCGTACATCGGCCATGCTGATAATACGAAGCTTGCCCTGATCTACCATCTGATCTACGCCGCACTGATCACCAAGCTTTGTGGAAAGCATGTTTCCAGCGAAGTTAGCCATAAGCTTCTCATATGAAGTACCGGGGTAGAATCCCATGTCTTCAGCACCGTAGGCTTTCGTAGGATTGACTAGCATCACAATCCTGTCGTACTTGCCTGTCTTGAGAAGGTGCAGTGCAGAGGCGAGGGAAAGAAGACTCTTGCCGCTACCTGCTGGCCCAGCAATACACGTAATCATGTTTGTCATAATTGAATCGACGGCCGCACGCTGCAAGATATCTTTCGGTTTGGTTTCTCCGAGATAAGTGCTTCTGAGCGGCTTATTGAAAAGTACATGATAGCCGTCCTTGCACCATTTGTATACGTCTACGTCTTCTCCGCACTGACGGAGCACTACGTATTCATTCAGGGCGCACTGAGCAGTGTTCTCAGTCATGTTCTCATAAAACTCTGCTAAGGCAGCATCATCACACTCAAGCACCCTGTATCCCGGATACCATTCATCATTTTCAATCAAGGACTCCGAGCCGATGACCGCTGAAAACTTGGAGTCGTCTACCATAAGGCGACAAAGCAGGTCATCTGTCACAAACGTAACAGGCTCATGCATAATAAACTGAGCCACCTGAGCGTCAGCACGGATACGTTCATCACCCGACATGTCCTTATGTGCCTTCACGTCGTATGTCTTGAAGCATTCCTTGTCTTCAATGAGAAGCCGTGTAATGTTCCGTGCCTTGTACTTTACGTCTGCATCCTTGCGGCTGGAAGTCTTGATCTCTTCCAGTTCCCGCAGAGTTTCCGGGGAAATAATAAAAGGGCTTTCAAAAGCCCGTTCCTGCAAATTAAGCAGTGCACATGTGTCATAGAAATACAGCATAGGCACACCTCACAGAATAACGTCTATGATACCGCGCTCAAGCATTTCGTCTACCAAAATGTAATAATCCCGATGGTCAACGAGCTGTGTCAGTTCTTCCTCAGTCAAATCACAATGACTCCGCACGTAGTCACGCAGCAGATAGTGATAGTCTCTCTGGAAATCACTCGCAGCAATCGTCCGTTCTACTGAGTCCTCAAATGCATAGCAAGATCCCCAATGAATCAATCCCATCGTCTGCGGGAAAGCATATGTTGTCACGTTCGGATTGTCCCGACCGGCCATAGCAATGAGCATCCCAGCCGAGTACGCATAACCCATCAAATACACGGAGACGGGCGATTCTGCCTTGTCGAGCAATCTGCACAGACAGAGTGCAGCCGATGTTTCTCCGCCCGGAGTATTCACGTAGATCGTGATTGGTTCCTGATCTTTATCCAACTCCATGAACGGGACAACAATCTTCTTCAGAAAATCATCCGTGATTTCGTCAAAGATGTAGAACGTGCGACCATCCTGCATAATGCCATCGCTGTCTTCGGTTTCCTCTGTAACCACTTCGACTTCTTCTACTTCAACTTCTACCTGTTTGTTTTTCATAGATCCTCCGCCCTATACGAGGGACACTTTCACACCGTCAGCCGCAGCCGCATTCTGAATCTGCGCAACCATAAGGCTCATGAGATTTGCTCCAGCGCGTACACCAAAGTAAGGC